>QHYA01000130.1 GCA_003223995.1 Acidobacteriota bacterium
GGGGGCAAGGGAGGCCTTCCGGCAGGCCCTGGAGCTGGACCCCCGGGATGCGATCGCTCGCGGAGCGCTTGGGAAGGGCGGAGCTGGGCCCGGCAGGCCGGCCCCTGGAGGGGGGACCGGATCCGGCGAAGGGGTGCCATCTGCAGGCGGCCAGACGCCGGGAGACAATCCGGGCCTGTAGCAATTGCGGAGTCGTGACGGGGACGACTTGCCAAGCAGGAGGGGGGACAGCACATTCACAGCATGCTGGGTGAAACGCTGCCGCGGGCGGCATGGAGAGGGATGGGGCTTTTCATCGTCTCCCTGCTCCCCTTCCAGACGGCCGCCGAGCCGCTCTGCGTGGCCCGAGGGCACTCCGGGGCTCCCGTCTTCAGCAACTTACCGGACGATGGGGCCTGCAGTCCCCTTTCCCTGCATGGGGCTCCCGATGCAAGGGATCCTGTTGCTTCCTCGGCCCGCTCGCGTTCAAGCCGGCCGTTCGAGCGAAGCGTGGCGGTTCAGGCCCGGCGCTATGGCGTCTCCCAGAAGCTGGTTCATGCCGTGATCCAGGCCGAATCGGGAGGGAATCCAGCGGCAGTCTCGCCCAAGGGGGCCCAGGGGATCATGCAGTTGATGCCGGCCACAGCTCGAAGGTTCGAGGTCTCGGACCCCCTGGATCCGGATCAGAACATCGAAGGGGGCGTGCGCTACCTCTCCTACCTTCTGGACATCTACAACGGGGACACTGTCCGGGCTCTTGCGGCTTACAACGCCGGCGAGGCGGCGGTGCGGAAGCACGGGGGAGTCCCCCCCTATCGGGAGACCCAGGATTACGTCCACAAGGTGCTGGAATTGGCTGGCAACGGCCCCAGCCGCGTCAGGACCACCCGAGAAGGGCCGACCATTCCTACCGCCCCTGCGGCGTCAGTCGTGCGAATGCTCCGTGGTCCGGGAGGGACCCTCCGGCTCGAGAACTGATCAGACTCTGGCTCCGAGCCCCATTCATTCCCTCCGGATATAAGTTTCGGATACAAAAATCTTAAAATCTGTCCTATCTTTCCTTTTGCCCTCCTCCCTGATCATCCGTATATTCCCGGCACTTGGTAGCATGAGCGGCTCTTCTGGGGGGCCGTACCTGCCCACTGAAGGCCGAAATCTAAAGAAAGGGGGGAGAAACCAAGGTCAATTCAAGACACGAGAGCTGGTAGTAGGGTTCACAGTATTCCGTGTCACCGAAACCTCAAACCTAAGGAGCTATGTCGATGAAGAAGCTCTTCTACTTGGCCTTTTGCGCGGCTGCGGCCCTGTCGTTTGGCTGCGTCGCTATCACCTACCCGCTGATCACCGACAACGCGGGTCAGGGTGTGTACGTCGTGAACACCAACGGCAAGGCTCACCTGATCGAGAAGACACAGACCTCGCTCAGTGACGGAACCACAACGGTGGAGTACGTCGCGTTCGTCGACCAGGCGGCTTCTGGACACCAGAAGTTGACCGATTACGAACTGCAGTTGGCCACCGGAACCACGAACTTCCACAGCGACACCTATTGCAATCCTGACTGGACGGGTTGCGCGTGGTTCACGCATAACTACACACCTCCGGGACAATGCACGTTCTATGATTCCGGCTCGAACCTCAACTTCAACTGCCTGACCTTCTTGACGGCGTTCGGCACCTGCCCGCAAACCCGGAACGGTGAGTGCGGCCGCCAGTTCAAGGCCCCGGGCCACCTGACGGGGAGCGAACTCTCGTCGTTGATCAACATGGGCGTCGAGAGAGGGACCAACCTGAACTTCAACTTCAATGCGAACAACACCCATATCACGCTGCAGAACCCCACGGGGTCGATCACCAGCGTGAAGCTCGCCGGCAACACCGAAGTGAAGTTCAACCTGGCACACGGGACGGCGTTCGTTGATGTGTCCTCCCCGACCCATGCCCAGAACATCAAGAATGGTGCAAACCTGATTGATAAGGGCTTCAGGGTTGGAGTGGCGACGCTGACCTATGGGAACGTCACGCGGAACATCAACTACACAGCTCTGCCGAGTGACGTGTATCGCAAGAACTTGCTCCAGCGCGGTCAGTAGCTTCCCAAGTCGTTGTCTTGAAAGAGGGCGGCGGAGACGCCGCCTTCTTTTTTTTGAGTACGGCCCAGATCGACAGCGGCATCGGCGGGACGGAGCACTGAGGGGAGGAGATCGGCGCCCTTCAGTGACAGTTCTGCGCGACCCAGCGCAGGGCGGCGGGGAGGTTGATCATCCCGTAGCCGGAGTCGTTATCCGGACCTTCCTGGCCCAGGTCCGTAGCGGTCCTTGCGAGAGCCTCCTCCAACCGGTTCACATCCAGTGACGGGCATCGCTGCAGCAGGACCGCCGCCGCCCCGGCGACGTAACCCGCGGCAAGGGAAGTCCCGTCCGCCGAGTCGTAGGAATCCACGGAGACCGAGGACGGCACACGCACTCGGAAGCCAGGGGCGGAGACCCAGGGAAACTGGGTCTCCGGAGAGCAGGGGGAGGGTCCCCGGGCGCTCGAGTCCAGTATCGCTCCGGTGGAAGTTGCGGCAGCGACGGAAAGAGGTGGGAGGTCCCCCTTGAAGAGCGGCGCCAGGCCTGCTGGTGTCTCCGCGCTTCCAGGCATCGGGCCTGAGTTGCCTGCCGGAAGGGCGACGACGACCTCCGCGAGCCGCAGCGCTCGGAAAACCGGTTGGTCCGAGACGTCGCATCTGCCCGGATCGTGCCCCCACGCGCAGAGCACCACGTCCGCCCCACCAACGCGCAGCATCCAGTCCGCGGAGGCCGTCATGGCATGACTGTTGTAGAAATTGCGGGGATTTGCGCGAGCCGCAATCCATGTGGCTCCCGGCCCGATGCCGACCTCTCCTGGTTCCTTCCCCCGGCCAACCGCGCAACCGAGAGTCTCCGTGCCGTGGCCATGGTCGTCATTCGGCTCCGTGGTCCCACGAAGAGGATCGAACCAACCGGCCGTCTGCCGGTGATTCTCGCTGAGCGAAACGTGCTTGGCAGCGACGCCGGTGTCCAGACTTCCCACGACGATCCCGCGCCCGTCCCAGCCCTCGTGCCAGGCCTCACGGGCTCCGATCGCATCGAGCGCCCAGGACCGCTGTGGAACGGGCCGGTCGTCGGCCTTGAGGCGGAAGGGAACGCGTTCCTGGGCCCGCTCCTCGCCCGGCGCAGGGGAGATCCGGTCATCTCTGACGGGAAAGATGTTCGCGACCTCGGGACGGCCCGCCATCTCCAGCAGAAGGGAAGGCTTCGCGGAAATGTAAAGCCGGTTGACAATGGCGTAACCGCGCCAGACATCCACCGCTCCCGAAAGCAGCTCGCGATCCAGCCACGCCTCGAGCGGCCTGCGGCGCGCCGCGACCTCTTCGAGCGCCGCGATCGTTTCCCGCCGTCTCCGGCTCCTGGACAGCCCCTGCTGGTCGAAGCGGCGCCTGAGAGCGTCGAGATCGGCCTGATCCGCAAGATCGACGAGGGCCTCCGCGAAACGCTCCGGCGGCATGGAACGCAGAGTCCGGGCGAACTCCGCTGCGATCGCGGCGCCCTCCGGCCTGCTCACCCGAGACCCGCTGGCAGGTGCGGTCATGGGAGTTGACCCGTCCCGACGCCTTCCCCCGACGGTGCAGGAGAGTCCGAGGAGGAAGAGAATCGCTGCGGTCTTGCCGTTCAGGAGGGGCGTCCGGAAGAGGGGCGTCCGGGCGGCGTCCATGCTCTTTCCTGCTGCTTCCAGTCCGTCACCATGGCAGCGCAAGGCTGGTCGGAGGTTGCCCGGAGAACTATACAGTCCTACATACCGTGGCGCTCGGCTGTCCGGGTCAGGACCCTCCGTGGCCCCGCGCTGCCGAGTGCCTTTCCGCATTCGGATAATAGTTGTGGTCCGGGCGGGGGTTCGACGTATATTTGCCCCACGCCCGGGGGGAGAGGTCCATCTCTTCATTCGAAATCGAGGGGGGACCCATGCAAACGTGGCTCGATGCCTCCTTTTTTCCCCACGCTCCGCGTGATCCTGACGAGGGATCCGCCCGATCCTCCTCGATAATTCGCGTCCTGCCCGCGCTGAGCCTTGCTGTCCTCCTGCAGGCAGGGATCGCCGCCGTTCAGGCTGGCGTGACCATCGACCTGTCCCTGAGCAGCAACACGAAGGACCAGCGGGAGGTTCTTGGCGCCACTCCGGCGGACAAGCTGGGCG
>QHYA01000168.1 GCA_003223995.1 Acidobacteriota bacterium
CGATGACAATCGTTTCGTAGCGCTTCAAGAGTGTTGCCTCCTTCTGGCTGTCAAGCCCCCACGAGGGGGCAAGGATGGCGTTCGGCGGAAAGGCCCCTTCTATTATGGCTGCGGCGCCTCCATACGGTTGAACTTGCTGGCCGCCACCGGGACCCCCCGGCTGACTGCCAGCGCGAGCGCCTCCACGCTGCGCTCCAGCATCTTTTCTACCACGGGCCACTCGTCGGGGTCGAACGCTTGGAGGACATATTCCGCCAGGTCTCTCCTTTCTCCCTTCCCGAGTATTCCGAGCCGCAGCCGGGGAATCTCCCGCGTCTGCAGGTGCTCGACGACCGACTGCATCCCCCTCTGCCCCCCCGCCGACCCACGGGCGCGGAGCCGTAACCTGCCCAGCGGAAGAGCGATGTCGTCGTAAACTACCATGAACTCCTGGGGCGGCACCGAGTGGCGGACCGCCAGCTCAGCCGCCGCTTTCCCCGACCAGTTCATATAGGTCAGCGGCTTGGCAAGGATCAACTCTTCGCCGAAAGCCTTCGCTTGCGCAACTTCGAGCCTCTCCTCTATGACCCGGAAGCGAGCCCCGATCTCCGAGGCAAGCCGATCCACGGCGAGGAATCCGACATTGTGACGGGAAAGCGCATAGCGGAGCCCGGGGTTCCCAAGCCCCAGGATGATCCTCAACGCGACTTGCTCTCTCCCTTCCCCTTCTCCTCTTTCCCTTCCTTCCCTTCCTTCCCCTTTTCCTCAGCCTCCTCAGGCGCGGCTTCCTTCCCCTTCCTGATGACCTCCGGCTCGGCCGGCGCGGCAGCCGCTTCCTCGACCGCAGGGGCGGCCTCCGCCTCGGCTCTCGGCAGCGCCACAACCGCCAGGGTCTGGGCCGGATCGCTGACGAGCCGCAGCTTCTCGGCCAGCTTGATGTCCCCGATGGTCAGGTGCTGGCCCACGCGCAGGCCGGAGACATCGACCTCGATCGAGCCCGGGATGTCCACGGGCAAACAGGCAATCTCAACTTCACGCTGGACGAAATCGAGCAGCCCACCTTCCGCCTTCACCCCCACGGGGACGCCAGACAGGTGGACCGGAACCTTCACGGTGATCTCGTGCGACATGTCGATGCGCACGAAATCCGCATGGATGAGCTTGCCGGCGACGGGGTCCCGCTGCACTTCCCGGATCATCACGGTGTGCTTTCCGTTCTCCTCTTCTCCGAGCCGCAGCGTGAAGAGCGTGTTGGCCCCAGCGTCGCTGTGGAGGATGGTCAGGATCTGGCGCGGCTCCACGGCCACGGCCACCGGCCGCCCGTCTCCTCCGTAAACGATGCCGGGGACGAGCCCCTGGCGGCGAAGCCTGCGGGACTCGTTCTTCCCGACGGCGTGCCGGAGTCGAGCGTCAACGACGATGTCTTTGAGCATGTTCCTGGCTTCCTAGAAGCCCGAATGATTCATGACGGGCTGAATGTCAGACGAACAAAGAGCTGACGGACGAATTTTCATGGATGCGCCGGATCGCCTCCCCCAGCAGCGGGGCGACCGACAGGACGAGGATCTTCCCGCAGCGCCGCTTCTCCTCGCTCATCGGTATGGTGTCGGTGACGACGATCTGCTCGATCTCGGATTCCAGGACCCGCTGGACGGCGGGGGCCGACAGCACGGCATGAGTGAAACAGCCGAGTACCCTCCTGGCGCCGCTGGCCCTGAGGGTGCGGACTGAACCCGTCAGAGTGCCGGCCGTGTCCACTATGTCGTCAACGATCACCGCTGTCTTCCCCCTCACGTCTCCGATCAGATGAAGCACCTCGGCGACGTCCGGGGCGCTGCGGCGCTTGTCGATGATCGCCAGCTCCCCGCCAAGTCGTTTCGCGTGAGCGCGCGCCCTCTCCACACCTCCGGCGTCGGGGGAGACGATGACCAGATTCTCGAGATTCAGCTTGGCCAGATGATCGATCAGGACCGGCGCGGCGAAGAGATGGTCCACGGGGATGTCAAAGAAACCCTGGATGGTCGGAGCGTGAAGGTCCATCGTGAGGACGCGGTCCGCCCCGGCGGCGCTGAGCAGGTCCGCGACCAGCTTGCTCGAGATCGGCACCCGCGGCTTGTCCTTCCGGTCCTGCCTCGCGTAGCCGTAGTAGGGGAGCACGGCGGTGACGCGGTCGGCCGACGAGCGCTTGAACGCGTCGAGCATCAGCAGCAGCTCCATCAGGTGCTGGTTCACCGGCGCGCACGTAGGCTGGATGATGAACGTATCGGCCCCCCGCACGTTCTCGAGAATCTGGCAGTAGGACTCCCCGTCGGAAAAGTTCATGAGCCGCATCTGCCCAAGGCCCATTCCGAGGTATTTGCAAATCGCCTCGCCCAGCGCCGGATGTGCGTTGCCGGAGAAGATCTTCATTGGTCCCTGAGTCACCACATGCCCCCCTCTCTCGAACCGCCCCTCTGTCGTCTACTACTACACCCCTGCAGACTCATAGAGAGCCTCGTAGTAATCGGCGGCTCGCAACGTCCTGCTCCGCAGGGTCCTCAGGCCGGGAAACTCCCGGGACAGCAAACCCCGCGCTTCCTCCAACCTCCCGCAGCCTGGAGATCCATCGGGAAACAGACCGAATACGGCCGACCCGCTGCCGCACAAAGCCGCTGCCTCAGCCCCCAGTTCCACGAGCCGCCGGCGCAAGGCGGGGAGCATGTCTCGCTCCTGCGAGGCGGCGGGCTCCAACTCATTGATCACGTAGGAGTAACCAGTCTCGCCCGGCAGGCTTCGCAGCGCAAAGCGCCTTATCGTATGGCCCCCGGAGCGGGCTGTCAACCGCATTCTTGCTCGGCTGTACGTCTCGGCGGTGCGGATCCGGAACGGAGGAACAGCAATGAGCACGTCGGTTTCGTCGATGTCTGGCAGCGGATAGACCTCGTCTCCCCGGCCAAGCCCCAGAGCCGTCCCTCCGTGCAGGAAGAAGGGAACGTCGCTGCCCACTCGCGCCGCGAGATCGAGCAGCCGTCCGGCCGGAAGGTTCATCTTCCAAAGCCGCGCCAGCACGACGAGTGCGACGGCGGCATTGCTGCTGCCGCCCCCGAGGCCCGCGCCCGCGGGGATTTTCTTGCGGATAGCGATGCGCGCCCCTGCCGGAGGAGAGGGAGAATGGCCCTCCATGAGGAGCCGCGCGGACTGCCAGACGAGGTTCTCCTCCCCCGAGGGCACATCGGGATCATCACAAGAAACCTCGAGGACGCCAGCTGGGGCCCGTTCGAAGGTCATCTCGTCGGCCAGCCGCAGGCTTTGAAATATGGTGCGGATCTCGGCGTAGCCGTCAGGCCTTTCCCCCAGCAGCTCGAGACAAAGGTTGATCTTGGCGAAGGAAGGAAGCCGGATCATGATTCTTCCTCTCCTCCGGAGGCGATCAGGTCGAGAAGATTGAAACCGGGCAGTGCAGCGAAGCCTTCCGGGATGGCCTGCTCGAAGGCTTTCGCCTCCGGGAGATCCAGCAGGCCGAGCCTCTCGAGATGAACCGACACGCGAGTCCCCCCGCGGGCCGTCTCGGACTCTACCAGGAGGGGCGGTGTTCCCTTTTCATCATAGTGGAGGCGCAAGAGGCTTCCATCCGCATCCCGCCTGGACAGTTCTATCTCCCCTTCGCCCTTCCTGCTGTCGGCCGAGGTCGTGACACCTGAGAAGCCCGCCAGCGCCTCGCGGTCGCCCAGCATCGCTAGCACCCAGAACTCCTCTCCCGCACCGAGCCCCAGCTGCTTGCCCCCCTCGGTGCCTGAAGCGCCGCTCCAGAAGCTCCTCTCACGAGGAATGACCGCCAGCGCTTTCCCTTCTCGAAAGACGACCGACAGCCTCGGCGGGCCGAGAGGCGACAGCACGTCGACCCTGAGCTTGTCGGGCTTCGCCGCGAAGATCTGGGCGCGGAAAGGCACCTGGCGCTCTCCCGCCCTGACCCAGCCGCGGTAGCGGGCCGCTGCGGATTGTCCCGAAGCTTGAGAGGGGGCCGACTCTTGCCGGAAGAGCTTGCTCCCCGCGCAGCCGGCCGGCGCCAGCAGTACGACGAAAAGGATCAGGATCGGGCCGGGGGCGCGGCGCGGGCCTCGGAGGGCCGGGTCACTTCCCTTCCTCCGCATGCCTGATCTTCCCTTCGATGCGCTTGCGCGGGCCTCCCAGCTCGATGGCCTCGCGGTATTTTGTTTCGGCTTCCGTCCGCCTCCCGACCGCGGCAAGGACATCTCCCAGGTGCTCCCTGACCGTCGCGTCCCCGGCCAGCAGTTCCGCCGCCCGTGACAAGGGATCGAGAGCCTCCCCGGCGCGCCCTCTCTTGAAGAGAACCCATCCGAGGCTGTCGAGGTAGGCGCCGTTTCCCGGAGAGAGCGCGAGGGCCTTCTCGATCAGCCGCTGGGCTTCCTCCAGGTTGCTTCCCTGATCGGCGAACATGTAGCCGAGGTAGTTCAGAGCGGCATGGTTCTTCTCGTTCGCGGCGATGGCGCGCCGCAGGATCGCAGCAGCATGGTCGATCCTGCCGGCCTTTTCCAGCGTCCCGCCCCATTCGAGCAGGATAGAATCATCCTCCGGCATGCGCCGGGAGGCCTGTTCGAGGACCGCGAGGGCTCTTTCCGTCTCGCCCCTCCGTGACCAGATCTGCGCGGCTCGGAGGGAAACCTCGGGAGTGGTCCCGGCTTGACCGATGGCTTCGGTCAGCTTTTTCTCCGCTGCATGGAAGTCCCCCTGCGCGGCCGCCGCTTCCGCGTCGATCAGCCGGAACCTGACATCCCCCGGAAACCGCTCCTGCGCCTCGGCCGACGTCTTGGCAGCCCTTGCGATGTCTCCCGAGAGAAGCAGGGCGTGGCAGCGGAGCAGGGCTGTCTCGGCGCGCTCACCGCCCCCGAGCCCTTCGGCTCGCTCCACCGCGGACAGTGCCTTGGCCGGCTGCTTCCTCTCCAGTTGAAGGCTCGCCAGCCGCAGTGCCACCGGAACTGCGAGAGCCTTCAGAGAAGGGTCCTTCTCGGCGACCGCCAGGGCACGTTCGAGAAGCTCGGCAGCCTCCGCCCCCTCTTCCCTGCCTTCTCTCAGTCCGGCGATTTCGTAGAGAAGATAGAAATCGTCCGGAGAGGCCTCGAGCAGGTCGCTGTACCTCTGGAGCGCTTCGGCCGGATGGCCCGATTGGCGAAGGGCCAGGGCCAAGGCCCGGGAGGCCCCCGTGTTGGCCGGCGCCATTTCCGTAGCCGTCTTCAGGGGCGCGACCGCTTCCTCGGCCTTCCCGGCCCGCAACAGGCAGACTCCCTGGTGGAAGAGGATCGTGGGTTCCGACGGTCTCACTGCCGCCAGGTCCCCATAGGTCCTGGCCGCCTCCGGCCATTTCTCCGCCTCTTCTTGGAGGATCGCGAGATTGGACAGTGCCTCGACCTGGCGCGGCACCCTCTCCAGAACGGCCGCGTAGTGTTCCGCCGCCTCGTCCTTGCGTCCGGCGCGAAGCAGCGCACGACCGAGCAGCAGATGCGTCTGGGCCACGTCGGCACCCTTGGCGAGCGCCAGCCGGAAGGAGTCGGCTGCGTCGTCGGGCGCCTCGCCCTGGAGCTGGAGCTTTCCGAGAACCGTGAGAGTGTCTGGATCGCCGCCGCCCAACTCGACGACCTTCCGGTATTCCGCGATGGCCTCCGCCAGCCTTTCGCGGTTCACCTCGCTTCTCAGCGCAGTGGCCGCGAGCGCCTCCGCGAGAGATCGGTGGGCCTCCACATCCCCCCCGCCGTGCGAGACGGCATCCCTTGCGTGCAACAGCGCCTTGTCCGTGTCGCCGCTTCGCAGGTAGACATCCGACAGCTCCACGCGAATCTCCGGGGCAGTCTGATCGAGCCGCGCCGCCTCGCCCAGCTCGGAGAGAGCCCGCTCGACGTTCCCCTCGTCGGCCGACAATGCTCCAAGGAGGAAATGGTAATAGGCCAGCCCTCTCGACTCGCGGGCCGAGGAATCGGCTGCTGCGGGGAGCGCCACGGTGGCAGATCCCAAGACAATCAACAGGAAAGCAGACACGGGACGATGCGATCTCGCGGAGGTGCGCCAGCGATCATCTCCGAGAGGGCCAAGCTCCCGGACGGGCCGGCTGCATGGTTTGCGGACAGGACATCTCCGCAACAACCGGATGAGTCTGCGTCGTCCTGCCACGAAGGGAGTTGCCTTCCGCGCCCCTGCGCTCACGCCGCCTTCGCCGCCGCCTCGGCCCCCTCGGCGGCGACCAGCTCGAGAGCGCGGCGGAGCTGCTTCTCTTCGGGATCGGCCCCCTTGTCGGGCGCGGAGAGAGGAATCGCGACATTCTCCTTCAGCCCCTCGCCGTGCCAGCCAGAACCGGCGGGTGAGAGATACCTGGCCACCGACAGCACCAGGCCGTCTCCCGCGGGAAGGCGGATCATCTCCTGGCGCGCTCCGAATCCGCAGGTCTTCTCCCCCAGCAGCTTCGC
>QHYA01000169.1 GCA_003223995.1 Acidobacteriota bacterium
ATCAGGCGAATGTTCCGCGCCGTTTGAAACAGGGGCGCCCCTCTCTGCAGGCAGGACGCGCCGCTGCGCGCTACGTGGAGGTGGCTGCGAACCTGGCACTGTCCGGGACCGTCTACGGGATCGTCACCGCTCCCATCAACAAGCGGGCCCTCGCGCTCGCCGGTCTTCAGGAATGGGGCCACACCGAGTTGCTGGCCAGGCTCTCCTCGGCGGACCGCGTCGGGATGATGTTCTGGAGTCCGCGGCTCTCCGTGGCGCTGCTGACGATCCATCTCCCTCTGGAAGAGGCGATCCGTCGGATCACGCGGTCCGAGGTCAGGAAACAGATCCATTTCGTCGATAGGGAATGGAAGCGGCTGTTCGACGGCCCGGTTCGGATCGCTGTCGCCGGGCTGAATCCTCACGCGGGGGAGATGGGGTTGTTTGGAGAAACCGAGCTGCATGAGATCGTCCCAGCCGTCAAGGCGGCCCGGCGCCGGGGGATCAGGGTCTCGGGCCCCTACCCGGCGGACACCGTCTTCCGCCGCACGGCGGCTGGAGAGTTCGACCTCGTGCTCGCTCTCTATCACGATCAGGGGCTGATCCCGGTGAAGCTCCTCGATCCACAACGAGCCGTCAACGTGACGCTGGGACTCCCCTTCATCCGCACATCGGTGGACCACGGCACCGCATACGACATCGCCGGGCAGGGAATCGCTGACCCCACCAACCTCATCGAAGCGGTGCGTCTCGCCGCCCGTCTCGCCGTCAACGCTCGTAAGCTCTGACACGTCCGTGGGGGGCGCCCCTGCGCGCTCTTGTCGCTCGTGGGCCCTCTCCGTGTGGTGTCCTGATCAGACGAGAGTGCGGCGGAGGACCTCCAGCATCGCCGAATGGACGCGAGGGTTGGCGGCGAGGATGTTGCCGCTCTTCATGTAGGCGTCGGAACCGAGAAAATCGGTCGCGACCCCGCCCGCCTCCCGGACCATGAGGCTTCCGGCGGCGATGTCCCAGGCGGCCAAGGACATCTCCCAGAAGCCGTCGAAGCGCCCGCAAGCGACGTAGCAGAGGTCCAGGGCCGCCGACCCCGCCCGGCGGATGCCTGCCGTGGACCGGGCGAAGACCTCGAAGGAGCGCAGGTACTCCTTGAGCCGATCCTGCATCTTGAAAGGGAAGCCGGTTGCCAGGAGGCATCCGCCCAGGCCGCTGCGCGCCGAGACGTGGATCGGATCGTCGCCCAGGAAGGCTCCATGGCCAAGACCCCCGCGAAACATCTCGTCACGGACAGGGTCGTAAACCGCTCCCGCGATGATCTGGGCTTCCCGTCTCAAGGAGACCGAGACGGAGAAAACCGGATAGCCGTGGATGAAGTTCGTCGTGCCGTCGAGAGGGTCGATGATCCAGGTGTAGGAGCTGCTGCGGCGCTGCTCGCGGGACTCCTCCGCGATCACAGAGTGGTCCGGGAACCTGTCGTGAAGGAACCCGATGATGGCCCTCTCCGAGGCCCGGTCGGCCGCCGTGACAAAATCGTTGGCGGCCTTCTCGTCCACGATCAGCTCATCCAGGTTCCGGGAGTGCTCGCGCAGCACCAGGCCGCCGACGTGCGCCGCCACGGTCGCGGTCTCGACGAAGAGTTCAATCTCGTTCGGGCTCACCATGCTCCCGTTCTTACCGCCCCAGAAGGGATTATACGGTCCGATCGCCGAACGGCGGTCGATCGCTCGAGAATCGTCCCCGAGCGGCGCAGCTTGGCGAGAAAGTCGCGCCGCTCCATGTCCGTCGCGACCAGCTCCGTGATCGGCCGGCCGATAACCTGGTCTCGCGAATATCCGAAGGTCGATTCGGCGGAGCGGTTGAAGTCGGTGATCGTCCCTTCGGGGTCTGTCGTGAGGATGATCTCCATCGAGTTTTCGAGAATGTTCCGGAGTTTCTCGGCGGTCGAGCGGTGGTTGTCCGCCTCCATCCGAACCTGCCTGTACAACATGGCGTTCTTCAGAGCGGACACCGAAGCGCCAGCCACGGTCTGACAGAAGCGGATCTCTTCCTCCCCGAAGGCCTGCTTCCGCTTGGCTGCGCGGAGCAGCAGGCTGCCGAGCATCTCGTCCTGGAAGATCAGAGGAACGACCAGCAGAGATGAGAATCGAATGGCACGGAGTTTTTCCCTGACGGGTTCCATGAGGGGGTGGTTCTCGATGTCGTCCACGATCACGCTGGATCGCGTCGTGATCGCCTCCTGAACTTCGGGATACTTGCGCAGGTCCACCGGAAGCATGTCAACCTCGGGTGAGTCGGACGAAGCGATCACCCAGCCCCGGTCCGGAGACTTGTCGAGGAACAGCACCGAGCAGCGATCGGTCTGGATCACTTCGCAGATCTTCTTCACGATCGTCGCCATCACGCGGTGGAGGTCGAGGCTGGAAGTGGCCGTCTCGATGATGTCGAGGATCGTCCGCAGCTCGCGTCTCTCGCGCTCCTTCGATTCGTACCTCTCCTTCTCCTGGCGGGCGTCGATCACGAGGTAGCCGAAATAGAGGGCGACGCAGTAGAGGAATGTGACCCGGCCGAGATACGCTGCCAGCATCCGGGCGCCATCCTCCTGCCGGTAATGAGTGCCGAGCCACCAGTACACGGCCGCCACCGCCACGGTTCCCATGACGATCCGCTTCATCTCGCTTCCCAGTGCGACCAGGAAGATCACCATGGCGAAGAGGAAGAGGATCTCCGGCCCGTCGATCCGCGCCGAGAAGATGACGATCGCGGACAGCAGGGTGTCGGTCGTGGCGACGACGAGCGGGAAGCCCGCCCGCCGCGTGAGATCGAGGCCGCCCGCCAGCAGCAGCATGTTCGTGGCGGCCAGCACCAGAAGTGCGGCGCCTCCGTAGCCCAGGAAGGCCTCCGGCCCCGACTCGGTGTTCAGAAGGAGCGCGAGGTCGAGCAGCAGCGTGCAGCGCAGCAGGAAGAGCCGGCCGAAATGACCGGACCGGATGAGGGGAGCCGTTGCGAAGGCGGATCGTGGGAAAGGCATCTGGCAGGCCCTCTCTCGGCTGGGCGCCATCCGGGCATGCCCCGAGCATGCCCGCTATTGCGGTGCGCCGGCAGGGGTTCAATATAGGAGCCGGAGAGATCTCGTCAAACCCGCTCCGGAATGGGACCGGAGGAACGGGAGCGGGGGTGTGCCTCGCGATAAACGCGCAGAATCTGCTCGATTCCGAGGTGGGTGTAGCGCTGGGTCGTCGAAAGAGAGGAGTGCCCCAGCAGCTCCTGAATGCTGCGGAGGTCCGCGCCCCGGTCGAGCAGGTGCGTCGCGAAGGAGTGCCGCAGCGCGTGCGGGGACAGTTTTCGGCCGATCGCCGCGCGACGGATGTAGCGGTCAACGATCATCCGGACCGCTCGATCGGTCAACCGTCCACCGCGCATGTTGAGGAAGAGCGCGAGCGGGTCCCGGCGGCTGCCTCTTCTTTCTCGGAGAGGCCCGCTTTCCAGCAGGTATCCCCGAAGGGCGCGCTCGGCGGGTTTTCCGAACGGAACGATCCGCTCCTTACCGCCTTTTCCGAGCACCCGCACGGACCGGCCGGACAGGTCCACATCATCCAGTGAAAGGCCGACGATCTCGCCGACGCGAAGACCGGTGGCGTAGAGCATCTCGAGCAGGGCCCTGTCGCGGGTCAACGCGACTCGCCCTCCTCGCGAGGTCGGATCGCAACCGGACGGCGCCTCGACCACCACGCGGGCCTCATCCACCGTGAGCAGCCTCGGCAGCCGCCGAGGCATCTTCGGAGTTCGGACCGGGCCGGCCGGATTCTCCTGCCAGCCGCGGTCCTGTCTGAGGAAGCGGAAGAACGAGCGCAGCGTGGCGAGCTTCCGTGCGGCGGAGACACGGCTGATGCCGCGCCCATGCAGGTGGGCAAGGAAGCCCCTCACCGCCAGAGTGCTCGTGCTCCGCGGGAAGCGCGAGGCTTCGGGCTCGTACTCCTGCAGGAACTGCCTGAACTGCCGCAGGTCGCAGGCGTAGGAGCGCACTGTGTGGGGCGAGACGCGCCTCTCGGAGCGGAGGTGCTCGATGAAGCGGGCGATCTCTCGGGTCACTCTGCGGGAAAGCTCGGAAGGAAACCGGCCCTGGAGACGGCGTCTCCCGCCGGCTGGAGCGAGAGCTGCGACAGCCACAGGTCGAAGTGAGTCAGGGCCCTGCGCACGAGCTCCGCCCGCTTCTCTTTCCGGCCCCGCGGCGGGGCCTCCAGCGGCGGAAGCAGGCCGAAGGAGATGTTGGTCGGCTGGTAATTCTCGGAATCGGCGGCGGAGATGTAACGGCACAGGGCGCCGAGGGCCGTCTCGGGTGGAGGAGCGAGGGGCTGGCTGCCGCAGACCAGGCGCGCCGCGTTCATCCCCGCCAGCATGCCCGAGGCTGCCGACTCCAGGTACCCCTCGACACCGGACACCTGGCCGGCGAAGAACAGGTCGTCGCGGGAACGGGTCTGGTATGTCGGCCTCAGCACCGCCGGCGCGCAGATGTAGGAGTTGCGATGGATCATGCCGAGCCGCACGAACTGCGCGGAGGCAAGACCCGGAATCATCCTGAAGATCCTCACCTGCTCGCCGAACTTGAGCTGGTTCTGGAGGCCGACCATGCTGTAGTGATCGGCAGCGAGATTGTCCTGCCGGAGCTGAACGACGGCGAAGGGCTCCCGCCCGGTGCGCGGATCGGGCAGCCCCACAGGCTTCATCGGGCCGAAACGCAAGGTGTCGCGCCCGCGCAGCGCCATCTCCTCTATCGGGAGGCAGCCCTCGAAGAAGCGGTCGCGTTCGAAATCGTGCAGATCGGCCTTCGCCGCGCCCCGCAGCGCCTGGTAGAAGGGGTCGTACTCCGGCTCGCTCAGAGGGCAGTTGAGGTAATCCTCGCCCGATCCTTTCCCGTAGCGGCTTGCCGCGTAGACGATCGAACGGTCGATGGAGTCGGCCTCGACGACCGGCGAGATCGCGTCGTAGAAATAGAGATGCTCCCGTCCCGTGAACTCACCGATCGCCTCGTAGAGGGCCGGAGAAACAAGGGGGCCGGTGGCGAGGATCGCCGGCCCTTCCGGCGGGATCTCGCGCACCTCGCCGCGGATCACCTCGATCAGCGGCTCGGACTCGATGGCGGCCGTCACGCCCGCGGCGAACCGGTCGCGGTCCACGGCGAGGGCGGCGCCGGCGGGGACCCGGGCCGGTTCCGCCGCGCCGAGGATCAGCGAGCCGAAGCGGCGCATCTCCTCCTTGAGCAGGCCGTGGGCGTTGCTCAGCTCTTCCGACTTGAAAGAGTTCGAGCAGACAAGCTCGGCCAGGTAGGGGGTCCTGTGCGCCGGTGTTCGCACTGTGGGACGCATCTCGTGAAGGCGCACCCCCAGACCGAGCCGCGCAGCCTGCCAGGCCGCCTCGCTGCCCGCGAGCCCGCCTCCGACGATGGTCACGAAGTCATTCATCGGCTTTCGCCCGATCATTATAGGCCCCGCTTCCGGAGAGCCTTCTGCGCACCGATCTTCTCCTCAGGCGCCAGGCCCAGGTCATCAGGTGCGAGGCCGCCATTTCCCAGCCAGCCTTGCGGCGTCCATCGTACGCCCTGATCACCTCGTCCAGATCGACGATGCGGTCGCGATACTCGAGAAGGTCTCTCTCGAAGCGCTCCAGGGTCCGCGCGTCCCACCGGTTATGGTGAAAGCAGATCGTCCACACGCCCAGAGGCAAGCGCCGGAAACGCCACATCTGCTGGGGAATCCAGATCATCCCTCTCTCGTCCCGGAAGGGGAACAGAAACATGCCGTCGCTGACGATGCGGATGCCCTCCCGGATCAAGACGCAAAGCGTCGTCTCGTCGAAGGAA
>QHYA01000227.1:0-4706 GCA_003223995.1 Acidobacteriota bacterium
AGGCCCGTGGTGCCGATCGAAGTGGAGCCCCCCTGGGCGACGAGAGAAGCCACGTCGAGATAGGAGCGGACCCTCCGGTCGGGGGAGACGTGGGCGACCTCCGTGCCGAGAGCGAGGGAGTCGATCTGCCCAGCCGGCACCATGGCAGCGTAGCCGTTGAGGAGCCCGTAGCTCGTCTGCTTGATGGTTCCGCCCAACGATGTCACACGGTAGCAGTCGCTGGTTGTCGGAGGTTGGACGGTCTGCACGATGACGGGCAGCAGGACGCTCGTGGCGCTCGCCGCCTTCTGCTGCTCCAGGTCATCGGATTCCTTCAGCGCCGCAAGGGCGCTGTCATCCGCGCGAGCGTTGGCGCCAGGCCAGAGAACCAGCGCCGCGCCCAGCAGGAGCGCGAGCCCAAGCCATCGCGGCCTTCCGTTCCGTTTGATCTCTCTCATCTCGATGCTCCCCGCGCGGGCGCAGCCGTCATGGCAGCGGTCAGGCGCAGCGGAACAGACTGCAAGCCCGAGGCCAAGGTTCGGTCGCGCTAGCCGGAACGAGTGAAAACCGATAACCGGCGCGGAAGAAGCGCCTCGCCTGAAGCAAGAAGAGGCGGGAGGAGCAGCGGCGTCTCGCGTCGTGGATCTGGACACTGCCGCCAGCGGAGCCGGGCTGCCAGGACCCGCAAGCCTTCTCTCCGCTGGAGATCGGCGGCATGTTCGGATTCGAGACATGGGGTGTCCAGACATCCGACATCCCGCGCGGCTCAGTTCGACCTCACCGGTACGATGCCCAGCTTGCGCAGCTTGCTGTAGAGGCTCGAGCGGTGGATCCCTAGCGACCGCGCTGCCGCCTTCTTGTTTCCCCCGCAGCGCCGCAACGCCTCCAGGATGTGCTCCCTCTCACGGGCCTTCAAGTGACCGTCGCTTCGAGCCCGGCCGCCCCCGCGCAAGGCCTCGGGGAGGTCCTCTCTGCGGATCCTGTCTTCCGGCGCGAGCACCAGCGTCCGCTCGATGACGTTCTCGAGCTCGCGGATGTTGCCGGGCCAGTCGTATTCCACGAGAGCCTCTATCGCGTCCTCGGCGATCCCCTCGCACTCGCGCCCAAGCTGGAGCCTGCACCTTTCCAGGATCCGCTGCGCCAGGAACGGGACATCTTCCCTCCTCTCCCGCAGGGGAGGCAGGCAGATCGGTATCACGTTCAGCCTGTAGAACAGGTCCTGCCGGAACAGCGAGGCCGACATCGCCTTGTCGAGATCCCGGTTGGTCGCCGCGACAACCCGTACGTCCACCTCGATCGTCTCCTCCCCGCCCACTCGCTCGAACCGCCGCTCCTGGAGGAAGCGCAGGAGCATCAATTGGATGGCCGGGCCGATCTCGCCGATCTCGTCGAGGAAGATCGTCCCCCCGTGGGCGAGCTCGAAGCGGCCCCGTTTCTGCCGGGAGGCCCCCGTGAAGGCGCCCCGCTCGTGGCCGAACAGCTCGCTCTGAAGCACCCCTTCGGAATAGATGACGCAGTTGGCCTCGACGAAAGGCTCTTCGGAACGAGGAGAATGGGCATGGATCATCCGGGCCACCACCCCCTTGCCCGTGCCACTCTCGCCCGTGATCAGCACCGTCGAATCCGCCCGCGAGACCTCTTCGAGGACCTTGTAGACAGGCAGCATGGCCGGACTCGCTCCCAGAGCGTGACCGAAGGCCAGCCGGTCGCGCACGAGATTCCTCAGTTCGATCACTTTTGCCCGCTCATCCTGTAATTCCTGACTGGCCCGGCGGCGCTGCTCGCCGAGCCGGCGCAGCTCCAATCCCTTCCCCACGGAGAGCAGCAACTGGTCCTCGGAGAGCGGATGGACGAGGTAATCGAAGGCGCCGGATCTAAACGCCGAGATCGCCGACTCCACGGTTGGCCGCCGTGTCGTCAAGATGACGAGAGTGGAGGGGCTGGCCCTCTTGACCGCTTCGAGGATCTCCAGCCCGCTCATAGGGCTCATCGTCTCCTCCGCAAGGACGATGTCGATCGGGGAGACCCGGACAAGCTGAACAACCTCCGGACCCGACGAGGCCAGAAGAACCCTCGGCGCTTCCGATCCGGGATGGCCTGGAACAGCCAATGGTTTCGAAAGCACGGAGGAATACTGTTTCAACAGCTTTGCGTCCCCGTCGGCGAGGATGACTTGCCCACCTGTCGAGAACATGTACTCCTCTCAGAATGGATTGGGGTCCTCAGGTCTCCGGAATCGCAAGATCACATCGAAAATATAGATGTCCCAAGATGAGAGTCAACGAAGGTCGAGCCCTTTACATATGTGTAAGTTGCGGGAGGGAGACATATTCCCTGGAGTTGGATCGGGCCTGGATCGGAGTCCTCGGGCAGAAAACGATCCGAGCGCGGTTCTCCGCGCGGCTTTGCTCCGGCCGGTGTTAGAATCCCCGCCGGGGATGGAGGAAGGAGGTCGCCATCGACAGGATCATCGCGGAGATCGTCGAAGAGCATGCGTTCCTGCAGCGCCGCTTCTTCGAGAAGCACACGGGGGATGTGCTGCGCGTCAGCCAGCGGATCGCCGAGGCATTTCGCGCGGGGCGGAAGCTGCTCCTCTTCGGCAACGGAGGCTCTGCCGCGGACGCCCAGCACCTGGCCGCCGAGTTCGTCGGCCGGTTCTCATCGGAGAGGGCGGCTCTGGCGGCGATCGCCCTGTCCACGGACACATCGATCCTGACGGCCATCTCCAACGACTACGGATACGAGAAGGTCTTTTCCCGGCAGGTCGAAGCGCTCGGCCAGCACGGCGACGTGGCCTTCGCGATCACGACCAGCGGCAGCAGCCCCAATGTCGTCGAGGCGGTCAAGAAGGCAAAGGAGATGGGGCTGACGACCGTGGGGCTGCTCGGACGGGATGGGGGGGCGCTGGCGGAGCTGGTCGATTGCCCGCTCATCGTCGAAGGGAAGAAGACGGCTCGCATCCAGGAGGTCCACATCCTCGTCGGCCATTCCATCTGTCAGCTCGTGGAGGCCGCGCTGTTCGGACGTCCCCGCTCCTCCGTCTGATCCCTCTCGGACGAGCTGACGGACCGCCCGCTCGAGAGCGGCGCATCAGAGCTTGGTACGGGATCAGAGCGGCAGGCTGCGGGTGCGCACTAACTAACCGAGTTCCTTCAACTGGGTGCGGACACTTGCGGCTTCGGGACTGTTGGGCTGGAGTTCCAGGAACTTCTTCATGTGCTCCTTGGCCTGCGTGACGTCGCCGAGGCCGAGCAGCACATAGGCGAGATCCAGATGGGCCCGCGCGTTGGAGGGATTCACCTTCAAGGCGCGCTGGAACGCGTCGGCGGCTCGTTTCCTGTCATCCTCGGCGACGTTGGACTGGTTCATGATCGCCCGGCCGAGCTTGAGATAGACGGCATCGGCCTCGCCCGGGTTCGATTCCAGGATCTTCCGATAGATCGCCTCGGCTTTCGGGTAGTTCCCCGTCGCTCCGTAGAGGCCCGCGAGCCTCGCCATCAGCTCCGGGTCGGCGTTCGGCTGGGCCGTCATCCTCTCGTAGAGCTTGATCGCGTCGTCCTTCCGTCCTCCCTGCATGTAGAGGATACCGAGCGCCCTGAGCGTGTTCGTGTCGTCGGGTCCAAGCGCCAGCTCCTTGTCCATCTCCGCGATCGCTTCGGAGGTCCTTCCCTCGTCGCTGTAAAGCTTTCCGAGAAGGAAGTGGGCCCCTCTGAGCTGCGGATCAAGAGCGGCAGCATGCGCGAGCGCCGACTTGGCCCCCTCCGGATCATCCGCACGCGTTCGAACCTTGCCGAGCGCGAACCACTTCTCCGCCGTGGGTTGCTCCTGGATCGACTTCTTGAGGACCTCCGTCGCTTCGTCGAATTTCCTGTCGCTGGCCAGCTGCTGCGCCTCCTCGATCGGATCCAGCTTTCGTTCGACACCACCCCGCTGCTGAGGCGTCCCCGGAGCGGACGACCCGGAAGGAGGCTGCGATCCGGATGCCGCATCGGCCTGCGCCTGCGCGAGTTTGTCCAGATACTCCCGGGAGGCCATCGCAATCTCGATGTGGACGGTGCCGCCGGGCTTGGCGTTGACCGGGGGAATCTGCTGCTGCGGGCCGACCGTTCCTTCGTCCTCCTGTATGAGTTGCCCCTCCCCCTTGTCGGCTGATGTTTGCGGCTGGCGGGAGACGATCTTGATCTTCCTGACCTTGTACCCTTCCTTCTTGAACTCGACCGAGTACTTCTGTTTGTTGTAGGGCAAGAAAGGATAGACGAAGGTCCCGTCGTTCCTGGTTTTCACGACGTACGGCTTGGACTCCTTGCCGATGGGCGACATCCCCACCTCGACCCCCTCCAGGGGGTTGCCGTCCATGTCTTTCACAGTGCCCCGAACGACCGAGGCTCCTTCCACCCCAGAGGCGCGCGACGAGGTCAGATGAGGGTGAATGCCCGCGAGTAAGGCAACCGCCGCAACAGCCGCGAGCCGGTGTGAGAATCTGCGAAAACCGCCCATCACTCCTCCTGCCAAGATTCTATCAGTGAACCGCTGTGCTTGCTGGCGGCTGTCGTCGAAGCTCTGACTCCACGAGCAGGATGCGGCCCGTCGCGCCGATCAGCTGCCGGCGATACCCGTGACTGCGCGTTGTCGGCCGAACGAACCACACCGCCGCCTCTCCCTCGTGAGCGAGCAGTCTCGACGCCTCCTTCCGGCCCATGAGAATCAACGCCGTTGACAGAGCGTCG
>QHYA01000227.1:4718-18567 GCA_003223995.1 Acidobacteriota bacterium
GCGCATCGGGCTCCAGTGGGTCGACGATGCCCACATTCCATCGACCGCCAGCCTCGGTGCCTTCGCCGACCAGAAGGAGCTCCCTCCCGAGGTCGAGATAGCCTCGGCGCACGCCTCTCTGGCGAAGGGCGGCGGCCGCCCTGTCCAGCGCGTAGCCTTTGGCGATGCCTCCCAGGTCCACACCCATGCCCGGAGCCCGGAAGAAGCAGCTCCCCGCGCTGCGATCGACGACCAGCCCCCGGTATCCGACCCGTGAGAGCGCTCCCGCAAGACCTCCTTCAGGAGGGAGAAAACCCAGGTCCTTGTAGAACCCGTAGTGATCCATCAGAGGCTTGATGGTGATGTCGAAGCGACCGCGGGTCTGCCGGGCGAGACTCTGGGCCTGCTCGAGCAACTCCAGCAGGTCCACATCGAGAGGGACCGGTCCCGGATAACCCTCGCGGTTCAGCCGCGACAGGTCACTATCCCGCCTGTAGAGACTCATAACGCGATCCACCCTCTCGATGGCGTCGAGGGCGGCCGATGCGGCATCCGCCGCGCGATCACCCGGCACCGGACCGCACACGACGACCCGCGCGAGGGTCCCCATGACGGCGCGCGCTCTTTCGGGACCTTCGCAGGGGGCCGCAGCCGAAGACACGGCGAGTCCGGTCGTTGCGATCATCGCGAGCGCCGGCACGGCGGCGGGGATCAACGTTCGGCTCCTGGCTGCCGCGAGGCCGAGACCGCTTCGCCGAGACCGAGCGCATCTTCTCCGTTGCGATCCCGTTGGTTGCTGACACCGGTCGGCTGCTCTGTGGCGCGGGCCGTTTGCTCGCTGGCGCGGACGCGGCTGCCAACAAGGTGCAGAGCGTACAGACCCGCATAGAGGAACCCGCTCGACAGGTGGAGGATCACCGTCCACCGGCGCAGGATTTCTCCGGTCTCGACCTGGAGGAGATAGCCACTGAGGACCATCGGTAGCAGCAGCAGCGCCGCGGCGAGGCCGCTTGCAAGGTTGAGTTTCGGGCCACGCTGGCGCGCCCGGCAGAGGATGTGCTCGCGGAAGATCAGGCCCACCGCGAAAACGGCGGCCGGACCGGCCAGAACGTGGAGCGAGAGCGCGTAAGGTTGCAGGGGATGACCGGCGGAACCGTAGGGGTCGTTCGCCGGCATCAGGTATTTCATGAAAGCGTAGGCGAGCCCCGAAAACGCCACAAAGCCAGTGGAGACATGCAGGAGCCACCTCTGGAAGGGTGTCACGGCTGGCGCTCCTCCCCATGCGCCTCGGGCTTCTTCGGGGCGGCAGGTGTCTCGCCAGCAGAGGCGGGCGGACCCTGCGAGGCGACCATGAGGACGGAGTGAAGGGCCAGCGCACGCCGCGCCGCTTCCGTGGCGGCCCGAGAGGAGATCGTCGCTCCCGTGACGAGCGGGATGGCGCGGCCCGGGGCGAGATCCTTGTCCAGCCGCCTGCCACGGAACTGCTCGAACCAGCGGGGGCGCGGAAGATACTCCGGCGGCTCATCAAAGGAAAGCACTTCGACCTTCGTGATGGCCCCGCTCGGATCGATGACGATCATCAGGGTTTCGGGAAGCGTGCGCACGAGGTGCGTGTCGAAGTAGGCGGTTCCGGCGGGCTTGGCCTCCCGGCTGGCGACGTAATAGGAGATCACACGCGTCGGCAGAGGCGAGCCGGCGAGCTGCTCGATCTTCTTCGCGTGATCCTCCGTGAGAAAGGCGCTCCGCCGCTCTACCTTCGCCGCAGGGAAGGCCTCGGCGAGGGCTTGTTGCTGGGTGAGCAGCACTCGCGCCTGAAGCCCCGGCGCGGCGAGGCCCAGTCCGAGCGCGATCGGCGCGGATTTGGCAAGCGCCTTCCGCCATCGCCTGTTCCGCGGGAAACCGCGCGGCTGCCGCGGGGGTCTGGCGTTCGGAGGGGGTGCCACTGGCGGAAATCTCAGAAGATGAAGCCGAGAGCAAGGTTCACTTGGTCCGCGCCTGTGCCGGCGCGGTTGTCGAGATCCTGATAGTCCGCCTTGATGACGACCATGGGAATCGGCTTCCATGAGACTCCGGCAGTCTTCGCCCGGACGTCGTTCTGCGGGTCTCTCGAGAAGCCGGCGGGAACAGCGCGCTGGGTATCGTAGGCCTCGTACCGAACGAAAAGAACCAGCGCCTGCCTCTCTCCCTGGCCGGAAGGCCCGGGAGAGCCGGAGCTTCCTCCGGACCCTCCGCCGAAGAGGGAGAGAAGGTCGAATCCGGCCTGTCCGTACCAGCCGGACTGGCGGCTCCCGATCGCCTGATCCCCCGACAGACCCAGAGCGTCGTTCAGTCGTTCCGCATCGCCGATCGAGGTCCGCGCGTAGAGGCCGCGCAGTTGCCATCCCCGCCAATTCCACTCGGCGTGGCTCTCGAGGAGGCTGGTCCTGACCCGCAGCCGACGAGCCCGAGAGTCTCTCATCCCCTGCCCCGAATCACCCGTGAAGAACCCGCCCCCGAGCGTGGCGCCGGGCCGGATCGCCCAGTCGAGGCGTCCGGTCAAAGCGAGATCTTCGGCCTTGGACCGCGAACCTTCCTGGCGACCTTCGCGGATTCCCTCGGAGCTGAACCGGGAAGCGTCGAGGCCGGCCACGAGGTAGCCACGGTAGGACACAGATCCCCAATCACCGAACCCTCCTGCGCCGATCTCGCGCCAGGTCGTGGGGATGATGGCATCCTCCACGCCGGGTCGGCGGGCGCCCAGGAAGACGGGGGGTTCGTGCAGCTCGTTGACCCAGCCCAGAGGAACCAGCAGGAGCCCCGCCCTCGCGTTGCCTTCCGGAAGGAGGAAGAAATCGACATGCGCGAACTCGACCGAGGCTTCGCCCCTTTCCTCGGCCCCTTCCCCCGTGGAGGCATGCTCGAACTCGACCTCCGAGTCGAACAGGATCCGATCCGTCCACTTGTAGCCGAAGTAGAAGACCGACCGGAGCAGGTCCGCCGTGTCCCTGCTGCTCGAAAGGGTCCCGTCGTCGCGTCTGGTGGCGAAGCGCTGGTAGAGCGCCTCTCCGTAGCCTCCGATCGAGACCCCCTTGTTCTTGCGATACACCTTCGACGCTGCCGGTCCGAGCCCGTGAACGGACTCGAGCGGAGCCTTCTCGGCGGCCTCTCCGATGCGCAGCTTCTCGATCTCCCGAACGAGCAGATCGATGCGCCTCTCCAACTCGGCTATCCTGCCGGCAGCGAGCGTTGCCGAGGCGCGGGAGGCTTCCAGCTCCTTGCGGAGCTCCTCCACCTGCTGTTCGAGAGTACGGAGCCGCTGGGTCTGGTCGGCGTTCTGTGGGGCCAAGGCCGCGCGAATCGGCGCGGGACCGAGGCAAGAGGCGCCGAGAAGAATCACCGCGGTTGTCACAAACGAACTCCTCGAGCCGCTCCACCAGCGCATCGATCGTAGTTGTTATTGAGACTCAATCTCAGTAAGTCTCGAACATCCTAGCCTCGTGCCTCGGCCCGGTCAAGCTCGCTGTTTGCCGATTTTGCCGATGGCTGCCGTCTGCCAGCGATCCGGTTCCTTCTATAATTCTCCCCGAAGCTCTGTTTCCCGGCGGGGCGCACATCGCCGCTGAGCAAACGCACCTCGAGGGGTCGAAATGGAACCGAGCGAACTGCCACACCCGGTCGCCGCCTCCCGAGTGGTGATGACCGAGATCGTCATGCCCGAGGACACGAACCACTTCGGGGACATCTTCGGCGGACGGGTGCTGGCGCTCGTGGACAAGGCCGGCGCCGTGGCCGCCATCAGGCACTGCCGGCGCGAGGTGCTGACAGCCTCCATCGACAGCGTCGATTTCCTCTCACCCGTGAAGGAGGGCTACATCCTCACGCTCCTGGCGGAGGTCCAGGCTGTTTTCCGGACTTCCATGGAGGTCTCGGTCGAGGTGTGGGGAGAAAACCCTCTCTCCGGAGAGAGGAAGATGACCTGCAGGGCCTTTCTTACCGTCGTCGCTGTCGGAGAGGACGGCCGTCCGACTCCCGTCCCACCCCTTTCCCTCGAGACGGAGGGGGAGCGCCACCGCGCTGCTGAGGCCGCCGAGCGCAGGCGGCTGCGGCTTCTGCGTCTCGGCCGTTGATCCGGTGCTCCAACTCCTCAGCGAGACGCATGTCCGGCACGCGGCTCCGATCCAACTTGCGCATGAAGCGGACTCGCTCCGCTCATAGCCGGGCGCCGGTGGCCGGAACCAGCTCGAAACGGCCGATCGGAACAGACGGGTCCTCTTCGATGCGGAGGCCTCCTCTGGGCGCCCTTCTCAGGCCGGCACCGAGTTCCAGATGGCACTTCCGGATCCGATCGGCCACGGAGGGATGGAGCTTCACCTCGAGGCTCCCCGCGAGGATCTCTTTGGGCTGCCGGGCGATCTCCCTTCGAATCTCGTAGAAGAGAGTCATGGTGGACTTGACCCGGGCAGACCCTGAGCAGGCAGGACAGCTCTCCAGCAGCATCCGGTCCAGCCCCAGCCGGGATCGCTTCCGTGTCAACTGAACGAGGCCGAAGGGGCTGATCTCCAGCACGCGGCTGCGTGACCTGTCGCGAGCCAGCTCCCGACCGATCGCGTCGGTCAGCTTCTTCCGCGAGGCTTCCTCTTCCAGGTCGATGAAATCGATGACGATGATCCCTCCAAGATCCCGCAGACGGATCTGACGGACGATCTCGCGGGCCGCCTCCAGGTTCATGTTCAGAGCCGTCTCCTCGAGAGTCTTGCTCCCGACATACCGGGACGTGTTCACATCGACAGCGACCAAAGCCTCGGTCTGCGTGATGACGATCGTCCCGCCGGAAGGAAGCCGGATCTTCGGTCGGAGCGCACGCTCGATCTCGGCACGCACGCCCCGCTGCTCCAGCAACGGCCTTTCGTTCGAATACCTCTGAAGCCTGGCCGCCAGCGCGGGCGACATCTTCTCCAGCCATTGCCGGCAGCGCTCGAACGCCTCTTCCCCTTCTACGACGATCGCGTCGAGCCCCTCCCCAGGCAGGTCCCGCAGCAGCCTTCCCAGAAGGTCCTCCTCCCGATGCAGCAGGGCGGGCGCCTCCCTTCGGCCGATCGCCCTGGCGACCTCCCGCCAGATCCTCCGCAGGCGCTCCGCCTCGGCAGCGAGATCTTGGATGCTCGCGCCGGCCCCGGCGGTGCGAACGATGAATCCCTCACCGGGCTGGGTGAAGGCGCCGACAGCCTCGCGGAGCCGGTCCCGTTCGGCAGGGTCTTCGATCCGCCTCGAGACCCCCACCTGCGGCAGCGTGGGGCTGAAGACCAGCAGGCGGCCCGGCAGCGAGAGATGCAGGGAGGCGCGTGCCCCCTTGTGAGGCAGAGCCTCCTTCGTGATCTGGACGGCGAGCCGCTGTCCTTCCCGCAGGATCTGCTCGATGCCGGGGCGCGGCGAGACCACCTTGCCGGTCTCATCCGCGAAAGGGAATGGAATGTCCTCCGCATGGACAAAGACCGTGCGGTCGGCTCCCACCTCCACGAAAGCGGCTTGCATGCCGGGAAGCACGCGGCGGACGAGGCCGAGGTAGATGTTCCCGACGGAGGGTTCGATGCCGAGCCGCTCGACCGCCGCCTCGACGGCCTCGCCGTCTTCCAGCATGACGGTCCAGGACTCGCCGCAATCCGAGCTGAAGAGAATCTCCCTGTGCATGGGTGGGATGAGAGCGCAGTCGTTCACGCCGGATGATACAAGAAGAGCCCTCCGCCGGATGGGGTCGAGCCCCCGCCGATCAGCAGACCCCCGGGGCCGACAACGGGGAGTATCGCTGTCCCTGCTTTTCGATGAGAAGCTGCTCTCTGCGGATCGTCACCGTTCCGGCCTGCTCCCCCAGCAGCGCCCGCACCAGCTCGGAGGGTCTGACCGACGTTCCCGGAGCGAGCGACATCGTCAGCACGGCCTGATTCTCCCCTGCCGCCGCCAGCTCGATCTCATCGAGAACGACATCGACCATCTGCCTCTTCCCGTTGCGCTCCCTCGCCACGGTCAGGTGGCCGTCGCTGCGGGCCTGACCGAACCGCGCGAGAAGCCATTCGGCCCGCTGTGCGGCCGGCAACCCCACGGAGTATCGCGCGACATTGATCGACTTCTGCAGTGGCTCCTCTCCGGGACCGAGCCGTCTCATGGCCAGGAAACGGAGCCCCGCAGGAGCGGCGGCCCGCATCCGCGCCAGGAAGTCCTCGGGATCGATCTGATCGCGGGTCTCGAAGTCGACGTACTCGTCGGCGGAGGCGACACCCACCGGGAGCGCCGGCCCGAAGGAGAGCTTCGGCTTCGGGTGGTATCCCTGGCTGTAAGCGAGAGGGATGCCGGCCCGGCGGAACGACCGGACAACGGTCCGGACCAGGTCCAGGTGAGAGAGGAAACGGAGTCTCTCTTCCTTCGTGAAGCGCGCTCGATATCGAGCGATGGGCGCAGGCTCGGGGGGAGGAGGGGGAGGAGCGGCTTCCGGCATCGGCCGGCCGGTCGTCTCGGCAACGATCCCCGACACGCAATCCCTGGCAAAGCTCGCGCATCCATGGCAGTCCTTCGGCCCGCAGATCGTCAGTGTGTGCCCGGCCTCTTTCTTGAGCGCGCGGCGCAGCTCCGTGGCGAGCCACTGCTTGTTCACGAGGGCATCGGTGATGTCCCAGGGAAGCGCGTCGCGCGGGTCCAGCTCGCGGTAAGCATAGGGCTCCGGGTCGACCCCCTCCTCGCGGAAGGCCTCCATCCATGCCTCATGTCGGTACATCTCGGTCCACCCGTCGAACTCGCACCCCTTGCGCCAGGCCCTCTCCAGCACGCCGGCAAGCCGCCGGTCGCCGCGGGAGAAAACCCCTTCCATGAAGGAGACCTCGACGTGGTGGTACTTGAAGCGGATGTTCCTCGGCACGAGGCTGCGGATCAGCTCCTGCTTGCGGTAGAGGTTCTCGATCCGGTCCATGCCGCACCACTGGAACGGCGTGTAGGCCTTCGGGATGAAGGAGGAGGCCGACAGGGCCGCCTCGACTCTCTTCCCGCGCAGCCTTCTCCCCTCCTCGACAATTTTCCTCGACAGCTCCACGATCCCGACGACATCCTCGTCTGTCTCGGTCGGCTGGCCGATCATGAAGTAAAGCTTCATGTCCTCCCAGCCGGCGCGGTAGGCGTGGCGGGCGGCGTTGAGGATGTCCTCTTCGGTCAGGTTCTTGTTGATCACGTCGCGGATCCGCTGGGTGCCCCCCTCCGGGGCGATGGTGAAGCCGGTCTTCCGCACCCTCTTCACCTGCTCGGCCAGCTCGGCGGTGAGGGTCGTGGCGTGCAGGGAGCCGAGCGACACGGCCACCTTGCGAGGCTCGAAGCCGTCCATCATCTGCGTCAGGAGCGGCTGGATCGCGCCGTATTCCCCCGTGTTCAGCGAGGACAGCGAGAACTCGTCGTAGCCGGTCGCCTCGACGCTGCGCTCGACGGTCCGCTTGATGTCGAGCGGCTCCCTTTCTCGCGTGGGGCGGTAGATGTAGCCCGCCTGGCAGAAACGGCAGCCGACGGGGCAGCCACGCATGATCTCCACCGAGATCCTGTCGTGGACGATCTCTCCGAAGGGAACGACGATGTCCGCCGGAAATGGGTGCTTGTCGATATCGAGGATCAGCCGGCGGCGCACCGGATAAGGAGCCCTGCCCGAGGGGACGGTGATGTGGAAGCCGGTCGCCGGATCGTGTTCGGAGGCGTAGAGCGAGGGGACATAGACACCGGGGATCCCGGCCAGCTCCTGGAGCATCTCCTGCCGCTCCGCCCCGCCATCGCGCAACTGCCTGTAGCGATCGAGGAACTCCGGGAGCATCTCTTCGGCGTCTCCCAGCAGGACGGCGTCGAGGAAGTCGGCGATCGGTTCGGAGTTGAAGACCACGGGGCCCCCAGCGATGACCAACGGGTCGCCGCGGCGCCGTTGCGCGCTGCGCAGAGGGATGCCTCCCAGCGCCAGCATCGTCAGAAGGTTGGTGAAGGTCATCTCGTACTGCAGAGAGAAACCGAGGACATCGAAGCGATGCAGGGGCGTGTCCGTCTCGAGGCTCGCCAGGGGCAACCGCGACCGCTCCAGCTCGGCGCGCAGATCCGGCCAGGGGCAGAAAACGCGCTCGGCGGCCACGTCCGGACGCCTGTTCAGAAGGCTGTAGAGGATCCGGAATCCCAGATGGGACATCCCGATCTCGTAGGTGTCCGGGTAGGCGAGGGCCACCGTCACGGCGACCTCGCGGTGGTCCTTCACGATCGAGTTCCACTCCCCGCCGATGTAGCGGACCGGCTTCTGCACCCGCTCCAGGATTTCATCGAGACGACTGCGATAGTCGTTACAGCTTGATTGCTCTGACATGTCTGTGTTGTCTCCCGATCTGGCGAGTCGCTCGGAAGCTCGCGGCAAGGACCTATTCTAGTCTTGCCGCCGCGGGGAGGGAAGGGCAAAGGAGTGGCGGGAAGCGCGTAAAATCCTCACCCCACTGGCAGCCTCGCCGCTCCACCCGCAACAGCGAAGCCGAAGGAGCGCGATCAGTGTCGAAGACCGAGCGGCGGCTGCGAGAATCGCTGGTGCGACTCGGTCACGCTCTCGCGAAACGCGTCCCCGGCCGAGGTGATTCCGCGCTGCCCCAGTGGCACGCGGACGCGTCCCTCGAACATCTCCTGGGCTGTCGGGATGTGGGGCGGGATCGCGAAAAATCCGTCGCCGAAGAAGCCGGTTCCGAGCGGCTGGAAGTGGGTGCAGGAGGCGGCACGCGCGAACTCCTGTTGAGCGAAGACCATCCGCTCGCGCGCAAAAGCCTCGGCGCGCTCGGATTCGAGACGCTGGCGTTCCAGGGCCAGCATCCGGAACAGCAGTTCCCAGTCGCCTTGACCCTCAGCAGACTGAGCGGCAGGGGCCTCCTGCTGGGGAAGCGGCGGGAGTCTGTCGAGATCGGCGTTCGTGTAAAGCGGAACGTCGTCCGTAACGATTGGATTGTCGATCCGATCGTCCTTCTCGCTCTCCCCGGCGAAACAAAAACCCACCAGCCCCACGGCGGCAATGGATACGATGACGAGAGTCGCGTCGGCCGAATGTGTTGCTCTCATGAGATGATCTCGTGCGCTGTCAATGGCGCGATATTCCTTTGGTATATTCCTTTGCTATATTCCTTTGATATGCTACAGCTAGAATCTTTTCTCCGCCAGCGAAAACGCCGCTGCCAGCAAGGTTTTCCGGTTTCAACGCTGCTCATTCCAGCCCGCTGTGCGTCCCATTAAGAGAGTTCCCTTCCCCCGACGCCGGGCCGACCCGCCAGACCCCAAGCCGCGCGGCCTCCTGGGGGCCGGCGTCTCTCTGGCCGCCGCCGGCCTTGCCGTAGCGGCAGTGCTCCCATCCCTGGGAGGCGGGTTCATCTACGATGACGTTCCCGTTATTCCCGAGAACCCCTCCATTCAAAGACTGAGTAATCTCCCGAAGCTGCTGACCAGCGGCGTCTGGGAATACAGCGGGCTGGCCAGGAACAACCTGTTCCGTCCCGGTCAGATGGTGACGTATCTGATCGACTGGAACCTGGCCGGACCCAACCCCCTCGCCTTCCGTCTTCACCTTCTCGCCTATCACCTCTTCGCCTGCCTGCTCGTCCTGGCGCTGGCAAGGAGATGGACGGCCTCGGGCTGGTCCGCGGCTGCGGCAGGGCTGCTGTTTGCCATCCACCCGGCTCATGTCGAATCGGCTTCCTGGATCTGCGGGGTGCCCGACGCAGCCATGACTCTTTTCGTTCTCGGCGCGCTGGTTTCCCTGATGGAAGCAGAGCTCCTGCCGGCCGGCACGGCCCGCTCTCTCTGGCTGGCCGCCGCCGGGGCTTCCGGGCTGACGGCGCTGATGTTCAAGGAGGTCTCGGCGGTCCTCCCGGCTTTGTGGCTGCTCATCGTCCTGTCGTGGCCCGCCGGCCCGAGAGGCGCGCATCAAACGGGTGGAGCAGTCTCCAAGCATCACCCGAGATCCTCCAGCCTCGCGACGTACCTTCCCGGCGCGATCGTGCTCGCGTGTGCCGGTCTCGTTTACGTTGTCTGGCGGCTGGCCGCGCTGGGCGGTTTCGTCCCCCTGTCCAGCGTCAACGCCCGCCCTCTGACAACTGCGCAGCTCGCGCTCAACGCGTCGTGGGCGTTTGCATGGTCCCTCTGGCGACTTGTTTTCCCCGCATTCCTCACCGTCGACTCCGCCTACCAGCCTGCCACCTCGATCGCCGACCCGAGGGTGGCGGCCGGGATGATCGCCTGCCTGTTCTTCTTTGGAGCCGTCGCCTTGCTCTGGCGCCGCGGCGAGCGCATCGCCGCCACAGCGCTCCTCTGGATTCCCGCGAGCCTCCTGCCCGTGCTCAACGCCAACTGGATCTCCCGTTCGATGGTTGCGGAGCGCTATCTCTACCTCCCCTCCGTCGGCTTCTGTGTCGCAGCAGGGATCGCCGCCGCCCGGCTGGCCCGCCGGCGCCGGCGGCTGGCGGAGGCGCTCGTGGCGGTGCTCGTGCTGGCCGGCCTCGCGCGTTCCACCGCGAGAGCCCTGGAATGGCGCAGCAACCTTTCCCTGTTCAGCGCGGAGGTGTCCCGCCAGCCGGCGAACGGCTACCTCAGGTTCTGGCTCGGGACCGGTTACAGGGAAGCGGGACGTCTTCCGGAGGCGCTGGAGGAGTATCGCGAGGCGGCAAAGCTCGATCCCTCCCTGGAGCTCTTCAGTGCGGTGAACGGCCTGCCGATCGCTGTGGCCACGGGGGAGATGACCGACGCGCAGGCCGCCGAGGCCTACTCTCGGATCCTGGAGAAAGGGGAACACACCCACCCCAAGCTTTACGCCAACCTTGGGATCGCGCTTCTGCGCAGCGGGCGCGGCCCCGAGGCGGCCGAGGCCCTGAAAAAGGCGATACAGCTCGATCCGAACAACTCGGGGGCGTGGGCCTTCTACGCCCTGGCCATCGGCGATTCAGGCGACCAGAGGCAGCGGCTCGTCGCCGCCCGCCGGGCCTCGACGCTCGATCCCCGCAACCTGCAGGCTCAGCAGGTCATAGCGCTCGCGAGCATCTCGCTCGGGCTTTGGGAAGAAGCCGCAGCCGCCGTGGAACACAGCCGGCAACTGGGCGCGCCCGAGGAGTGGTGCCAGCGGATCTCCACGCGGATCGCAAAGGAAAGCAGCACCGGAAGAAAATGATCAGACGCCAGCAACGACGGGGGGGTCCCTCTGGGGGAATGGGAAGTTACGGCCCGGTCTTCGGTGGAGGCGTATGAGTCTGAGATGGCGAAGAGATGGAGGGCTCCTGTGACTTCTGCTTCGCGTGTTCGCCGTTGTCCGGGACGAGCCTCTTGTAGTCTTTGGGCGGCTCGAAGGAAGCTGGATCCACAGGCCCTTCCTTCACTTCCGTGATCTCGCTGACGAGGGTCCAGTCTCCGTTCGGGGGGGGCTTGCGCAGCGCGGATGCGGGATGGACATCAGAGCGCGTGACCAGCCCGGTCTTCAGGCGGGCCACGCCCCCGTCGGGAGAGATGAAACGTGGGGCGGGTCCCCCGCTGCTCGAACCCGTCTGATCTGCGTTTCCCTGATCCGGCTGCGCGCCTCCGTCACCGGACAGGAGCTTGCCCGCGGGCAGCGACCGGTACACGCCCGACAGCACCAGGGTCGCCCGGATCGGCAGGCCGCTGACCTGTGAGATCGCCCTGGAGAATTCCTTGAGCGCTGCGACATAGCGGGGGTCGATCATCGCGGACTGGACCGCAGAGGACGGATCGAACCCGAGTCCCTCCGCGTACTTCCTGCCGAACCTCTCGATTTCAGACTTGCCTGCGAAGGAGGAGGCCATCCACACATCGCCTTCCAGTGCCACGGGCGTCCGCTGCCTGGTGGCAGGATCCTCGAAGCTGCCGCGCACGGTGATGACGACCTCGTCGCAGGGGAATCCATTGACCGTGTCCTGCGCGCCGGTCGGTCTGATGTCGCTCGAAACGTCCTTGAAAGGAAGCGGCTCGCCCCTGCTTTGCGCAAGCCTGTCGAGGCGCTCTCGCCTCTCGGAGAGGGTCTCCTCCGTCAAGCTCTGGCTGTCGGGTTGAAGGCTGTAGACCCTCCCCCCATCGAGCCGAACGATCTCGCCGGCGCCAAGCACGCCGAGCTTCTGGATGCTCTCGTTAAGACCGCCCGTCAGGCTGCGGGTATCGCTCCGCTGCTTGTCGCCGGAGACCAGGATGCTGACCACGGCCGACCCGCCTCCTCCGGCGGCCACCGGGCCACCCGCCTTGATCGTCCGCGTATAGGCGACGTCCGCCAGGACAGAGCCCACCGCAAGCATCAGGGCCAAGCCGGCCAGCGAAAGACGCATCAGGCGGAGCACAGGTATCATGAGGTTCAAGTATCTTACCAGAACCGAAGTGGCGCGCCGCTTGCCGCTGTTCGGGCCATCAGCGACCGGGGTAACCTGCGGCGAGCCTGGCGCAAAGCGCCGGCTCGGGGCGCCGCTTGCAACAATACGGAATTCTACGCCTCCGGCAAGCGGCACAACGAGAGCGACTGTCGGCTTGACCCGGTTGCTAGGCAGCGCGCCCATGAACCAGGTCTCTTGCAACTTCTCGAATCTGGTGAGAACTGACACGGAGGCGAGCCGCTCTGATGATGATGAATACAAGGGCTCCGGAGATTCCCATGGCCAAGTCCTTCATGGTGTTCGGAAGTCCAACTTGGACATTTCGGCCGAACAATTGGTCCGTGGTGAATTCTGCGAATTCCCATAACACAGCAGCAGTCGCAGTCAGGCTACCGCAGAGCACAAGCTCGAGAATCACAAGTCGGCTTCTTGGGACAGCTTGGCGAGGTAGGCTACGAAAAAGGCGAGAAATGAAAAACGCGATCGCAAGCCCCCCAGCGAGATGCATGGGAATATCGATCGGAGGCCACAATTCATAGGCCCCGATGACTTGGTCGATGAAGACATGGGTCGCGAAGACCGCGGCCGGCGCCCAGCCGCCGATCAGGAACAATTTCCAGGCGACCTTCAGGGTAGCTTTCACAGAGCCTCCTCAGCTGCCTCAACGCTCGCGATAACCTGCGGGACAAGCGGCGCGACGCTTGCATCCGTTCGCAAGCGGCGTGACGCGAAGGACCGACAGGTTGATCGCGTTGTTGGACGGCTCTCTCTCTTCTACTCCAATATGGTCACGGTCAGAACCAATGTCCCCTCTAAGTACGGGGATACTCTCCTGTCTCGTCAGGCACGCCCGGCCACAGCTGATCATGCTGGGCGCGATCTGCACGCCTGACGAGGAACCATGTGCCAGATTCGTGTTGCTCGACGAAGAAGGGGAGCCCGGCCTGCGCGAGGGCGGCGCGAAATCGTGCCGACTCTGGCTCGGTCTTCCATTTCAGGAAGTACCATGGGAATTGCGCGTCCCGCACTTGGTGAGCTGCTTGCGTAACGGCATTCGCGTCGGTCTCGCCGAACAGGACGGCGCCCATGCTGTCCAGAGTGTAGGTGATCTGCGCGCGATCCAAGGCTCGAATGAACGCTGACTGCAGCTCCCGATCCTCGAACCGGATGTGCCGTTGCGCGGTCATTCTTGGATGTCCGTCCAATCGGGATAGTTGCCTTTCGGCCCCTCCCACACCACCGGACATGCGGGTCCGCATCCGGCGGTTCGAGAAGTTGAGGTCACGCGGCGAGCCGGGGAACTCCTAGCCCGTCGAAGTACTCCTTCGTCAGCACGACGTGGACCGCGTGGGTCGAATGGTACCACCACCGCTGACAGCGAACGCCCACCCGCCTCGCGAGATCCTCCGAGGCTCCGCGTCCTGACGGCGCACCGCGAATGCGGTGGCGAGAGCGCCGGTCAGGTTGAGCCGCGTTCGGCGGCCACGTTGGAGCAA
>QHYA01000228.1 GCA_003223995.1 Acidobacteriota bacterium
CGTGAGGTTCAACTTCTCGCCGAAGTAGGGGTTGCTGGCCGGCTCGAGCACCAGTTCGATCGCTTCGTCGTCGGATAGCCGCCCGGCAGGAAGCCCCAGCACTTCGCGCACGGACTGTGCGAGGACCGCCTCGTTGTTGGCTCCGTAATCGACGAGCACCGAGAGTCGGCCTCCCAAAGAGCCGTCGAACTCCTCGCGGAATCGGCGCCGGTCTTCACGTATCGAGACGCGACATCTGCCCTCCCCGCTCGAAGGCCCCGGACCCTCCGACGACGAGACGGATCCGTCGAGGAAGAAACGCTGCTCGATCGTCTCCTCCAGGGGGATCGGCTCCTCGAGGATCTGCTTGTAGTTGGGATCGACCCTCAGCACCTCCTGAAGCATCATCCCCACGACGAGCCGCTGCTCGGCCGGGGCGTCCATCGACTCGCACAGCCGCCAGTAGCGAAGCAGCGTGATCGCGGAGATTGTGTGATAGAGATAGGAGAAGGTGGCGATCGGCAGGACATAGCGGGCCACCTCCTGCGCCTTCTTGCGGATATCCTTTTCCCATCGCTCGGGCCGCCGGGAACGTGCCGGAAAGCGGTGCCAGAAGTGGGACGAGGCGGGCTCGACCAGCCTGTCCGTCAGCCTTCGGTAGCCTTCGAGGGCCCGCCCCAGGGCCTCCTCGTAGATACGCTGCGGCTCGCCTCCCAGGTCGGGGACCAGGAAATTGCCCGGTCGGACCTCGACGTATCTCTGGCTGACCTGCTCGCTGTTGTAGTAGGGATGGCTGTGAAGGAAGGACCAGATGAACTGCCTCGAGACGTTCGACAAGGCGAACTGGAAGTGGGCGTGCTGAAAGGTCGTGTGGTGGCCGGCCTGGAAGATGTCCCGGGCCAGAAGATCCCGCCGCTGGAGGGCGCGCTGCCTCTCCGCAGGATCGGAGAGGTGCTCCCCGGCCACGGTTTCGGACGTGACGACTCCTTTCGGGGAGTAACAGGTGCGCGCCGTTGCTACGGCGTTGTCGAAGGGCCGGGCGAAGGCGTTGACCAGCTCGACCCGGGGCGGTGCGGAGCGAAAACCGATCATCGAGGAAGGATTATCTCACGCCGGCCGCGGTTGACCGCTCCCGATTGTGCTCCCCCGCTCCGGAGCACGAATGGGAGCCACCTCCGCTGGCTCGCCGGATGCGGAGCATCGAGCGAGCGATCAGCGGCTGGCGGGGGTGAACCTCAGGGGATCGAAGGGTTGAAGGGAATGGGAGGCGCGCCCGTGCAGCAGGAGCTGGGCGATCAGCTTGCCCGTGAGCGGCCCGAGGAGGATCCCCGAGCGGAACAGTCCCGTGGCGTAGAAGAGTCCCGACAGTGACGAGCGGCCGATGATGGGAAGCCCATCTTCCGTGCCAGGCCTCAAGCCCGCCCAGGCTTCGCGTATGCGCGCGTCCTTCAGTCCCGGGACGATATCGAGCGCGTGGGAGATGAGCCTTCCGATTCCTCCTGCCGTGACGGTAGCGTCGAATCCCGCCCGTTCGAGGGTGCTGCCGACCAGCAGCCTCCCGTTCCATCGCGGCACGAGGTACCGGCCCGAGTGGAAGAGCACGTGCTCGATGATCGTCGCGTCGGGGTCGAGGGCCAGCATCTGCCCCCGGACGGGCATGACCGGGATCTTCTCCGGAAGCCCCTGGATCTGGCCGGACCAGCATCCCGCCGCGATCACCACCTGCCCGGCCCTCACGCGCTCCCCGGCGAGACGAAGCCCGGCGACTCTTCCCCCAGATTCCTCCACCGCCTCCACGCGGCGGCCCAGGCGAAACGTCACCCCTCGGGCGCCGGCGAGAGCGGACAGGGCCTGAATGAGCAGGATGTTGTCGAGCTGGTGGTCCAAAGGGAAGAGAAGCCCCTGGCGGACGGCGCGGTTCACTTGCGGTTCGAGGACATGGATCCGGCCTGCGGGAAGACGTTCTACAGGCAGGCCCGCCATTGATTGCCACTCATAACGATGCTCCAGCTCCGCCTCGTCTCCGGAATCCAGAGCAAGCACGATCGTCCCCCGAGTGCGATAGCCGACATCGATGCCTGTCTCGGAGCGCAACTCCTCTGTGAGCTGGGGATACGTCTCGCGCGCGGCGAGGCCAAGCGCGAGCAGGGGCCCTGGCCCCTCGGCGTCCGATTGCGAGGAGAGGATGCCCGCGGCCGCGCGCGTCGCGCCGGCGCCGGGCCCCTTCTCTTCGAAGACGGTGACGCGCAGCCCGGCGGCAGCGAGCTCGAGGGCGGCGGAGCAACCCACGATGCCGGCTCCCACGATCGCGACATCTGTCGTCTCCGGCATCTCGGACCGCGCTTTTCTCCTCTGTGCCCCCTATTCTACTACCGCATCCTCGTCGCGGTATCCTGAGGTCCCGCCGCGTCGAACAATGACGTGATGGCATATCAAGCGGCAAGAGCGGTATCTCGCTGGGTGTTTGTCGTTGCGCAGTAATGGTCCTCAAGGTATATTCGCGGCGTTCCGGTTCAGCGAAGGGAGGAATCATGAGAAAGTTTCTTCAGCGCCTCGTGCCGGTGGCATCGTTCGCTCTCCTCGCAGGGCTCATCGCGATCATCGTGCCTACAAATACGTATGCGGGCCTTGTGAGTGCCAAGAAGATCAGTCCCGTAGCTCCCGCGAGTTCCAGCGAGATTACGCCTCCGCGTTCTGAGAACAGTCTTCATGGTCACGGCCATCCTTCTCTGTGCGTAAACGGACCGAGCAACTGCGCGGTTCCACCAGGTGCTCCGTGCTTCATTACGAACGCAGAGGGAAGCTGCAGTTTTGCCTGCGTTCTGGCTGGTTGTCCGCCGATAGTCAGCGGCAATTGTGTTCTTCAAGAGGCCGACGGCGTGGCATGCACGTATTCCTGCGACTTCCCGTACTGTTCCGATGGTGATCTTGGGCCATAAGCGACCGGCTTGCATGGTTACCGTGACGGGTTCGGCCTGAGGCCGAACCCGTCATCCCTTCCAAGAAGTCCCGCCCCTCGCCCACCCATCCGAGTCCCATTTGACAAGGGAATCCGCGGGAACGAAATTCGAATCGACCAGGAAAGGCGAATATCGGGCCCCACGACGCTGATCGGGGCCCGGCCCGAGGTTCAGCGCCGTCATGCCGAGCAACGCCTTGCAGACTCAGGAGTCCGTAGACACGCGCGGCCGCATCGCGGAGGCGCTGGCGGAGCTGAGCCGCGCCGTGCACAAGATCGGCATGTACCCCCCGGAACACCCACTCGTTCCGGCCGCGATCCAGACAGTTCAGGAATCGGTGGCCGCCGCCCTGACGAGCATTCCGAGCCTGCGGCTCGGGGTGGCCAAGGAGAAGATCCTCTTCGACGGCGAGCCTCTGGATGAGAAGAATTCGGCGATCCGATGGATCGCCAAGTGTCTTCACGGTGCCGGGATCGCGGTTCTGGACCTGACCCCGCAGGCGGGCCCTCAGGAGTTGCGACTCCTGGTGAGCTGGCTCTACCGGGCACGCCGCGCCGACAGCCTTGCCAGCGGCGAGGAGCTTGCGGCCGCGAAGCTGCCGGGGCTTCTCGTGGAGCTGGTCGACTACGACAGGCTCGCTTTCGGCGAGAAGCACGAGGAGAATGCCGACAAGGTCTGGGAGAACCTCGCCAACGCCCTTCTCCGCGAGCTGCCCCGCGGGGAGACCTTCATCCCATCCGAAGGGCTTCGACGACTCTCGGCCGAGAGAACACCGGCAGAGGATCCAAGCGGGGTCCCCTCCCCGCTCAGTCCCGAGATCCTGGCCCGGCGGATCGACTCGACTCTCGAGCAATCCGGAGAAGGGGAAGAAGACCAGATCGCCTCAAAGGTACTCGCCGTCGGGCGCCGCCTTCAGCACATGCAGCCCGCCGTCCGGGAGGATGTCAAGCGGCGTCTGGCTGCTGCCCGAGGAGCTCGTGCTCGAAGTCCTGGGGGACGTGGGACAAGCCGGCCAGCAGATTCCGCACCAGATGATGACGCTGCTGAGCAAGCTGAGGGGCCTGGGGGGCGGGGAGAAGGGAGCGGCCCTCGAGGGACAGGCGCGCCACGACGCTGAGCCGGCCCTCGCCGGGGCGCCCGGCGGAGAGGCCGCGCGGGGGATCCTTCGCGAGATGTTCACCAACCGCGTCGATACGGATCCGAACCCGCTCGCCTACCAGCGCCTGCTCGAGAAGATTTCCAGCGAACAGGCGAGCATTGCTGCCCCTGTCAGCATCCCTCCAAGCTACCGGGACCCGCGCGACTCCGAGGATCGCAGAGCCGCTGCCGCCAGCATCGCGGTGCGCCTTCTCGCCGACGACGCGGCCGGCGGCGAGCTGCCCGCGCTCCTCGACTACGTCTGCGGAGCCGCGATCGAGCTGTTGAAAGGAGGCCGGTTCGCCGAGCTCGAGGAGGGCGTGGCAGCGGCCCGGCGCGTGCTGCAAGCGGAGCAGCCTGGCGAGGAGGCGAAGAAGGCCGCGGAAGCTCTCATGGCACAGCTCCGCCGGCCGGATGTGATCGACTTGCTCCTGGACGCCCCTGAGAACGAAGCGGCCCAGCAAGCATCGGAGAGGGCCACGTTGTTCGCGGCCACCGGATCGGAAGGGATCCTGCGTGCCCTGTCAAGTTTTTCAGCGCTCCCCTCCGGGGGGCGGCGAAAACAGCACGTGCGTCTTCTGGCCGCCGCCGAAGCCGAGCCGCTCCTGGAGGGTTTCGGCCGGCTTGCAGAGGAAGGGACGGAAGCGCTTCGAGGAGCGCTCCCCCTGCTGCGGCGGCTTCCTGTGCGGGAGGCCATCGTGATCGGCCGGCGGCTGACCCTGCATGAAGACGCCGAGATCCGCATGGAGGCGTACAGGACCCTCGCCGAGGTCGATCGGCGCGACGGAGCGTTCGAACGCTACATCGAGAGCGCCCTGTGGGACGCTGAGCTCCGGGTGAGCGCCTTCACGCTGGAGCTCCTGAAGCGCCGCGCCGACGAAGCGGCCTGCGCGATGCTCTCCCGTTACGTGGGCGGGGAGTTCGGTCTCGCGCAGCACGAGCTTCGCTTGCGAGCGATCGCCGTGCTATCGGAATTTCCTTCTGCCGCCGCGCGCGACGCCCTCATCAACGTTCTCCATTCCGGGGGGCTCTCGTTCCGAAAGAACGAACTCGGACTGCGTGTCGCGGCGGAGAGGGCGCTCCTCCGGCGCAAGGACGCGGTTTCCGTCAAGGCGCTCCGTCGATGGCAGCGCAGCCCGGCCTACTGGGCCTCCCTTCTCGTGGTCAGGAGGAGCGCGTGACCAGTGCCGATCAGGGCGAGGCGCTGCTCAGGGACCTGGGCAACGCCGCCCAGACGCTCGCCCTCTACCCCATGGACCACCCGAGAGCGAGGGTCGCCCTCGACCGCATCGAGCAGAGCCTTGCCGCGGCGCTGGGGGGGCGTGCGGAACTGGCGATTCTCTTCCTCGACAACAGAGTCGTGATCGACGGCACCCCTCTGCCCGGAGGAGAGAACGTGGCGCGCGGGCTGGCCCGGGCGCTGCGAGCCAGGGGGAAGGAGCGGGTTGTCGTCCGGCGCGGGGCCACCGGCATCGAGGCGCAGGAGTTCATCGCGGCGATCTCCTCCCAGCAGATGCCCGAGAGCTGGAACGGAACCGAGCACATCCGTCTCGAATCCCTTCGCGCCGGCGTGCTCGCCGCCGATCCCAGCTCCTACGGCAAGGCGTATGGAGACGGCGATGAGGGCTTCCTCTCGGCGGAGGTGGGCGCGCTGCAGTCCCTGTGGCAGGGGGTGGCCGTCGATGGCCAGCTCCAGGTCTCCCTTCTGAAGGATGTGGTCCACGCTCTCTCGATGACCGTCACGGAGAACTTCGGCGCGATCATCCCGCTCGCGCCTTTGAAGAGCCATGACGAGTACACCTTCACGCACATCCTCAATGTGGGCATCCTCGCGATGGGTCTTGCGGAAGGGCTGGGGCTTCCCTCCCGGACGATCAGCGACGTGGGAGTGGCCGCGCTGCTGCACGACGTGGGCAAGAGCCAGGTTCCTCTCGAGATCCTCAACAAGCCCGGAAAGCTGACCGACGGGGAGTTCACGATCGTCAAGCGCCATCCCGTGGACGGGGCGCGGCTGCTGCTGCGCACTCCCGGGGCCCCCGAGTTGGCCGTCTCCGTCGCGTACGAGCACCATGTGCGATACGATGGCGGGGGATATCCGGCGCTTCCGCCGGGGTGGAAGACGAGCCTGGCGAGTGGCATCACGCAGATCGTGGATTTCTACGACGCCTTGCGCACCCACCGCCCCTACCGGCGGGGCATGCCCCGACAGCGTATCGTATCGATCATGCGAGAGGAATCGGGCCGCCACTTCAACGCCGAACTGCTGAAGGTCTTCTTCGAAACGGTCATCCCGCGCGAAGGGTCGGAGGTCTCCGAGCTCGCTTGAGAGTGCGCAGCATCCGACAGGAGGCGGTCAGTTCGACCTCCGGGAACGGGTCGGTCGGCGGGACTTGCGGCGCGGCAGTTTCGGGAAGGCTGGGTCATCGTACTCGGTCCAGTCATCGTCCCGGAACGTGCCGGGAACCGCGCTGACTATCAGCCATGTGGAGGAGGAGCGGGGGCCGCTGCGGAGGGCCCGCAGGGCCGGCGGATCGACCGCCACGACATCGCCGGGCCGGAGGCGGAGCCTCTTGCCATCCACGATCATCTCGCCGCGGCCGCTCAGCAGGACGTAGACCTCCTCCTGGAGTGCGTGGCAATGCGCGTGGTCGTAGCCCTCTCCTGCCGGGAAGGAAGCAACGGTCAAACCCATCGACTTGAGCTTGAGGCTCTTGGCCAGAGCCTTCCACCCCTTCACTCGCGACAGGTTTCCGACGGACTTTGTCCGGTACCGTTTCGACATGGCGGTCCCGCTCCCCTCGCGGCTCTTCTTCCGAATGACGCCGCGCGCGCCGCAAGCCCTGATGTTAGATTGGGTTCTGCCCCCGCTGAGCCCAACAAGGAAACCGGGGGATTCTACTCCTGGGCTTCGGGCCCTTCAAGGGACCTGTCAGTTTCGTCAGTATCCGCAGTTTCCGGAGCGCGAACGGCAAGAATATGGCGATGAGCATCGACGCCCTGACGAAGCCGGCGAGGGACAAGAGAGCGTCGGTCGGGATCGAAACCTCGTGAAAAGGCTCAACCGTGCCGATCGCATGCGGATTGCGGTTTGCTGGCGATCTTGCACAGGCGTGTGCTAACGTAACGCGTCCATTCTTGTCTTGCCGCTCGGGCTTCAATGCCGCGTGAGGGATCCGCATGTGGGATTCGGAGCAGACCATACCGGGAGGGACCATACAATGATATCGAAGCGAGCGCTCTCGTTGCTGTCCGTGCCAGCGGCCATCCTCTCGCTGACATGTCTCCCTCTCTGTTCCGGCGGTCCGCAGGAGGAGAAGGCGCCCCAGCCGGCTCCCGGCAGCCAGCCAGTGTCGATCGGAAAAGCCGAGACCACGCGTTGGACCGACACCACCGTCAAGGCCGCCGGGACTCCCGAGCAGAAGGCGGTGCTGGAGAGGGGGAAGGCGGCGACGGTCACGGGCGAGCTGGTCGATGTCTCCTGTTACCTGCAACTGGGAAAGCGAGGGGCGGCCCACGTGCCTTGCGGGTCGGATTGCATCCGCAACGGCCAGCCCGCGGGCATCGTCGATTCCGATGGGAACCTCACGATTCTGATGGTCGAAGAGCATGATCCGCGCCGTCATGGCGAGATCAAGGTGGCCGACCAGCTCGCCGCACTGCTCGCAAAGACGGTCACTGCCACCGGCATGCTGAGCGTCCAGAACGGTTACCGCGCGCTGTACGTCCAGGGTTCGGAGATCGCCTCGATGAAGCCGCCGGCGCCCGCGGCTGCCCCGAAGTAATCCGCACGAAGCTCGGCGCTTGCCGGCCCCGTGCGCCTGAACCGCGAAGATGCGGCTGGCACGAGCATCCGCAGGTTCGCGCTTGTCGCCGCCAGCGTCCCGGCGATAGAATGAAATCAGGATAGGTCCGGATCAGAAAGGGGGAGCACCATGGTATCCCTCGGAAGGCTTCGAAGCCTCGTCTTGATGGCGGCGGCAATCCTCGTCGTCTCTCCGCCGGCCTCCGGTCAGACAGCCAAGTCAGGTGAGGCCCAGCCGCAACTCGAGAGGAAGAACGAAACGGCCGGAGGGGCTTATGCACCGAAGCCGCGCGACCGCGGCCCAGGTCTGTCGGGCCGCGCGACGTGGGGACAAGGAGGGGCGGTGCGAATCGTTCTCCTGCAGTGGCCTCCTGTCGGGGAGAAGTCGGACCTGAGGATGCGGGTGCGCTTCGTCAACGAGGGGCAGGAGGACTTCACGCTGGAACCCGCGGACAGCTGGGCTGTCCGGACGGAGAAGGGAACGAGGATCGGCGCCAGCCGGCGGCCCCTTCGCGCCGAGGCTTCCTCGGCAGCGGAGTCGATCACCATCGCGCCGCACACCGCTATCGAAATCGAGCTGCGACTGGCAGATCCTCCCCGCCAGACGATCGTCTCCCTCGAATACCGGAGTCCGCGCCTCGCCCAGATCGTGGAGGCCCGTGCGCCGTACCTAGAGCCGACCCCGCGGCTCCTGGTGCCCCCTGTCTATCCTCAGAGCGCGCTGGAGGCCGGGGCGCGAGAGCGCGTGCGTCTGTCGATCGTCGTGGGGATCGATGGAAAGGCGGAGCAGATCTTCGTTCTCTCACCGCCCGCGGAAGATGATGCCTACGGATTCCGGGATGCCGCGGTGCAGGCTGTCCATTCGTGGGTCTTCGAGCCGGCTCTGGAGAACAAGGAGCCGCAAAGAGGCCTGTACGAGGACACCCTCGTCTTCGCGAACAGCCGGATCACCCGAGCGGTCTTCCCCCTCCCTGTCGTTGAGATCGCGCTGAGGTTGTCGCGGCTTCTCCAGGAGTCCTTCCCCGCCAGCGTCGTTCCTCTTCCTCATGAGAACGGCTTCGTCGTGAACGAAGGCGTCCGCTCCCCCGATGACCGGGCGCGGGCGCGCGCTTTTCTCTTGAGGATCGGGGAGGAATCCCCTGGGAAATCCACGTGGATCTCGATCGGTTCGATGGCCCTCCAGGCTCGCACGACCAGTGCTGGCTGTAGTTGCGCCGATTGGGCGGCCGACCCCGGTTCGCCCGACGACCTTCTGCAGCGCATTTCTTCCAGTTTCGGAGTCGATCCTGCGCAGGTCGTGACCCTGGCGCCTCAGGGCGAGACCCTGCTCCCGAGCGGGTCTCCTGAACCAGAGGCGTCGGGCCGCTGGAGGCGGGACACTCTGCGAAGGATGCTGCGGGCCGCCCTCCAGCCTTCAGGCGCCGCCGAGAAAGAGGACCTGAGACCCTCGGAGGAGGACCTGGTCCGTGCCTCCCAGCCGCTGCTCGTGTACGGTGACGTTCGCCCTCCGGAGAAGATCACCGATGTGAGCCCGAACTATCCGGAGGAGGCCCGGTCGAACCGAGTCGAGGGGAAGGTCATCCTCGAAGCGGTCATCGACGCTCGGGGCGAGGTCTCTGAGCTGAAGGTGCTGCGTTCGATCCCCGAGCTGGAGCAATCCGCCATCGACGCGGTCTGCTGTTGGAAGTATCGCCCGGCGACGAAGGGGGGAAGGCCTGTCCCCGTTTACTTCACGATCGTCGTCGAATACAACCTGAAGAAGACCGAATCCCCCACCAAGAAAGGCTAGCAGGCCAGCCCAGGGCTGCGCCGACCGGCGACTCGAAACGCTCACCCGCCCAGGGCGTCCAGGGTCCGCACAGCCGCTGGCTCGATGCGTGCGAGACCTTGTCGCGCGATGCCGGCCGCATCCCGTACGAGCTCTGCGACCGGCCGTCCGGCAATCCGGCCCGCCAGGCCGTTCTTCGAAGCCTCCTTCATCGCTTCGAGCCACTCGATGTAGCGCGGGCGGCTCCCGCGGCCCCATCCCAGCAGGTCGATCGCCTCGGAGCGGGTGCCCTCCTCGGAGAGCAGACCCGTCCAGAAAGCCGGCACAGCCATGAGCCGGTCGTCCGGTGGGAGATCAGCGCTGCGCAGCTCGACGTAGGTCTTTGCCCGGGTTTCGGGGAACACCTCGGTCAGGTGCAGCTCCCAGTCGGATAGCGTGACGGGTGAGCCTCTCAGGCCCTTCTCGAGCAACTGCCGGAAGGGGACCCCTCCGGCCGGCTCCAGGACACCGTTGCGCGAGGTGAACATCGCGGGGACATCGAGCACCCAGCCGACCCATTCCTCGAAACCAAACTCTTCCTGGAAGACGAAAGGGGGTGCCCCACAACGGTCGTCGTCGGTGTGCCGCCAGATTTCGGACCGAAACGAGGCGTAGCCCGTATCGCGCCCCTCCATCCGTCGCGAGTTCGCGAAAGCCGCCACGGCGATAGGAGCGAGGTAGAAGCCGGCGCGGAACTTCTCGCGCCAGTCCGCCTCATCGGAATAGTCGAGCGAGACCTGGATGGATGCGGTCTGGGTCATCATCCGATGGGCGAGGCTTCCGCGCGACCTGAAATACTCCCGCATGATGCGGTAGCGCCGTTTCGGCATCCAGGGCATGGACGAGAGGGGGGCGTCCGGCTGCAGAGCAACCTCAAGCCAGCGCAACCCGAGGGTCTGGGCCGCTTGCTCCAGAATCCGGATGTGCTCGCCGAGCAGCCGTTCGAGCGTGAAGAGGTCCTGTGCCGGGGGGCTGGACCATTCCACCTGTCCGCCGGGCTCAAGAGTGATCGTCCCCCACTCGCCGGCGAGAGCAATCAGGTTCGAGTCCTCGAAGAGAGGCTCCGACGGGCGTGCTGCCGCCAGGAACACGAGCACCGATCGCACCGAGGCGGGCGCTCCGTCGTAGGGAAGGGGACGGCCAGAGCGCGCGTCGACCGCCATCTTCTCCATCTCCAGCCCGATCGTCCACCGTTCCCGAGGCTTGAAGGCCTTCCGGTGCAGCTCGACGAGATCGGCCGCGGTCAGCACGTCTATTTCCTGAGCTTGTATCCGGAGCGCAGCAGCAGGACGCAGAAGGCGAAAACGAACAGGCAGGAGAGGGAGGCGATGGCCAGCGAGGCTCTCGGCGGGATGTCCGAAGCGCCCAGGAAGCCGAACCGCACGCCGTCGATCATGTAGAAGAGAGGGTTGCCGAGCGCGAGGGAGCCCCAGGGAGGCGGCAGGGCCCTGATCGAGAAGAACACACCGCCCAGGTACGTCAGGGGGACGATGATGTAGGTCGAGAAGGCAGAGATGCCGTCGAACCGCTCCGCCCATACCGCCGCGATGATGCCGAACAGAGCGAAGGTGGAAGCGGCGAGGAAGGCCATGAGCAGGGCGAAGACGGGATGCGCGACCCTCCCTCCGGCGACAGGCAGCGAGACGAGATAGATCGCCCCGCCGACGAGAAAGCCCCGCGCCACCCCCGCGAGCATGTAGCCCAGCGCGATCTCCAGGTAGGAGAGCGGCGCCACGAGCACGTCGACGATGTTTCCTTCGAACTTCGCGATCATGATCGAGGAAGCGGTGTTCTGGAAGGCATGGTTGAGCAACCCCATCGTGATCAGACCCGGCACGATGAAGACGCCGTAAGGGACGGAGTTGACCCGCGGGAGCCGATCGCCGAGGGACAGACCGAAGATCACGAGATACAGGCCGGCCGAGATGACCGGGGTCACCACCGTCTGCGTCGGCACCGAGAGGAAGCGAAGCATCTCCCTCCATAGCAGGGTGCGAAAGGGAACGGAGAGGTAACCGGTCGAGGTGTTCATCGCCCGATCGCGGGTTCCCCCTCCTCGCGCACGGAGCGCGAGGTGAGGGAGACGAAGACATCCTCCAGATCGGGCATGTGCACCTCCAGGTCGGCCACACCGAGCCCGGACTCAGTCACCGCGTGAAGCAGGGCGCGAAGGTTCCCATCCTCGCGGCTGAGCGGGAAAGTGAGCTTCCGCCCTCCCTCCCCGAGAACGCCCTTGAAGGGCTGGAGGCGTGGGGGCAGGTCGGAGAGGGGATCGCTCAGGTACAGGCTGATCCGCTTCTCGTCCAGCGTCCTGACGAGCTTCTCCGTACGGTCGAGGGCGACGAAGGCTCCATGGTTCAAGATGCCGATGCGCTGGCAGTGCTGCTCGGCCTCCTCGATGTAGTGCGTGGTCAGAAGGACCGTGGTCCCCTGGTCATGGATCTCCCGGACGAACTCCCACAAGGACCGGCGGAGCGAGACATCCACGCCCGCCGTGGGCTCGTCGAGGATCAGCACGCGCGGGCGGTGGACAAGCGCCTTGGCGACGAGGAGACGTCGCTTCATCCCTCCAGACAGCTCCAAAACCTTCTTCTTCCGGTGGGCGGCGAGGTCGAGCACCTCCATGAGGTGCTCCAGCCAGTCCTCGTTGCCCGTGACCCCGAAGTATCCGGACTGGATCTTCAGGGTTCGCTCCACCGTGAAGAAATGATCGAAGACCAGCTCCTGAGGGACCACGCCGACGAGCCGGCGCGTGGTCCGGTACTCCGCCGTGACATCGTGTCCGAAGACGGAAACCTTCCCCTCGGACCGCCGGGTCAGGCCAACGATGATGTTGATGGCTGTGGACTTTCCGGCGCCGTTGGGGCCGAGCAGTCCGAAGAACTCCCCCTCCTGCACCTCGAACGAGATCCCGCGCAGCGCTGACAGCGCGCCGTAGCGCTTGACGAGCCCCTCGATCTGGATAGCGGGCGGACCAGTCTTCGCGGACGCAACCATCAGCTCTCTTTGATCGACAAGGGTTGCTTCGGGGCGGAGGCGAGGTAGGAAGGTCGTTCGGCAATCCGGCGCGTCCAGGCGAGGATGTTCGGGTATCTCTGATCCGGCAGGATGCCAAGGAGCCGGAGCATGCCGGTCAGGGGCGGGGCGAGGGCCGCGTCGGCGAGAGAGAAGGTCCCGCCGAACCAGGTCCGCCCCGAAAGCTCGGAGTCGAGACGGGCCAGGTGTTCGTGGACCTTCGCACGCGACTCCTCCAGCGTCCTGTGATCGACCGTCTCGGGTTTCCTCCGGATCAAGTAGGGCGGGGAGAATTCGAACTGGGACATCGCCAGTCCCCGGACCGCCGAGTAGACGTACTGGTCGGAAGTGTCCTCGAGCATCCGGACGCGGGCCCGCTCGTAGGGGTCGCGGGGAAGCATCGGAGGATGGGGATGGATTTCCTCCAGGTACTCATTGATGACGGTCGATTCGTAGAGCGTGCGGCCGTCCTCCAGCTCGAGCGCCGGGGTCAGACGGAACGGGTTCAGCCGGGCAAAACCCGGATCCTCCATCTTGTTCCGCGGTTCGATGGACTCGTAGGGGATGTTCTTCTCGGCGAGAACCAGTCGTGTCTTCCAGCCGAAGGGGGAGCGCTCGAAGTTGTAGAGTTTGAGCATCCTTGCCTCCAAAGCGCCGGAGAGGACGCCTCAACGGCGCACAGTGCTTCTGATGTTCAAAATTGAAGTATACCTCTGCCGCGTTGGAAGAGCGCAGGGGCGGCGGGGCTCAGCCCGCCTTGCGGAAGAGGGAGCGGATCTCGGCGCCGGGAACGGGCGGGGCAGCCGCCACGGCCATGTTCTCGCGCACATGATCCCGGCTCTTCATGCCGACGAGGGCTGTTCCCAAACCCGGGCTCGAGCGAACGAATTGGATCGCCCGCTGAGCGTCGGTGGACAGCCCGTCGAGTCGCTGCGAGATCTCGGGGGGGAGACCGCTGGCGAGCTTTCCCTGGAGGATCGAAGCGCTCGACATGGTGTACACACCGAGCCGGCCCGCCACCATCAGCAGCGGCGCGGGCTGTCCGTCGATGCTCTGCGTCGGACGGACGAGCGCCTCGGTCATGGCCAGGTTGTACGGGAGCTGGACGACCCGGAACCGGTGCTTCTCTCCTGCCACCTCCCGGGCGATCCCGAGGATATCGGCGAGGGAAAGGTGATCCGGCTCCGAGGCATCGTTGCGGTAACCGTCCCAGGTGGCGGTTCCGTAGAACTGGAGGCGCCCCCCAGCGGCCTCCGCTTCCAGGCACTCGAAAACGGCTCGCAGCCGGCGAAGGAACTCCGCCCGGTCGACCTCCGAAAGCTGCGTCTCGGGGTTGTGGACGTAATAGATATCGACGCATTCCAGGTTGAGGTTCTCGAGGCTTTTCGCGAGCTGGTTGCGTATGTACGAGGGGGTCATGACGTGACAGCCTGCCACGACATCCTCGGCTGCGGCGATGCCGGTGTCCACGAACGTACGGCGGAAGTAGTCATCGGGGTCGCTCGGGAGGGACCCGTCGAACGGGATGAATCCTCCCTTGGTGGCGACGATCACCTCGTCGCGCCGCAGCGAGCCCGACTCGATCAGATCGGTCAGGGCCGTGCCGATGCACCGCTCGCTGCGCTGACATCGGTAGTTGATAGCGCTGTCGAGGACGTTGCAGCCGGACCGCACCGCCTCCGTGATCGCTTCGATGTAGCAACGGTCGGTCAGACTGTCGTCGGGCCCGAGGTAGGTTCCCAGACCGATCGAAGAGGCCGCGAGGCCTTGAAGGTCGCGATAGTGCCCGGCCTTGAGCAGGGCCGTGAACCGCGAGACATACCTGCGCGTCCCTTCGGCGGTCGCCCGGCCGGCCGGTCGCACCATGACTGGTCCCTCAGATGCGGCGGGCGCTTTCCGTGCCCCGCCGGATCGCGGAGCTGGAGCCCGCCGCCGGCCGCAGGCGCCGGGTATGTCCGCTCAGGTTCCTCGACATCACCCCCAATTATAATGGAACGGCGATGGCGGATTCCTTTGATCTGATCGTGATCGGAACCGGGCCGGCCGGACAGAAGGCCGCCGTGCAGGCCGCGAAGCTGGGCCGCAGGGTCCTCGCCGTGGAGAAGGGGGGGCAGGTGGGCGGTGCCTGCGTCCACTCGGGGACCATCCCGAGCAAGGCGCTGCGGCAGGTGGCCCTCATCCTCTCGGGGGTGCGGTCGCGGAGACTTCAAGGGGTGCGGCTCAGCTGGCACGACTCGCTGGGGCTGGGGGATCTCGTCTCGTACACATCCGAGATCGTCTCCACCGAGACCGCGATCGTCACCGACCAGCTTCGCCGCAATGGTGTGGAGCTGGTCTATGGCACGGCCCGTTTCGACGCCCCGGAAACGGTGATCGTGAGCCGCGACGGGGCTGAACAGCCCTACAGTGCGGACAGGATCATCATCGCGACCGGCGCCGCGCCGGTGCGCCCTCCGGAGGTCCCTTTCGACGGGGAGCGGATCCACGACTACGAGAGCTTGCTCTCGCTGCGGCGGATCCCGAAGCGCCTCGTCGTTGTCGGAGCGGGGGTCATCGGCACGGAGTACGCTTGCATGTTCGCCGCTCTGGGCTGCGAGGTCGAGCTGCTGGATCGCCGCCGCGAGCTGCTGAACTTCCTCGACCGCGAGATCGCGGAAGCTCTCGCCTACCACCTTTGGTCCTCCGGCGTGAAGCTGCGCCTGGGAGAGGACGTGGGGCGTATCGAGAAGCAGGGGGAAGAGGTCCGCGTCACGCTCATCAGCGCGGAGGAGATCCTCTGCGACACGCTGCTGCACTGCCAGGGCCGGGTGGCGGCAACAGCGAGCCTCGCGCTGGAGAAGGCGGGGCTCCAGGCGGGCCCAGGCGGCCTGATCCAGGTGGACGCGAACTACCGGACCGCGGTTCCGCACATCTACGCGGTGGGTGATGTCATCGGCTTCCCCAGCCTCGCCTCGACCAGCATGGAGCAGGGGAGGATCGCCGCCGGCCACGCTTTCGGCGTGCAGGCTGAGTCGTTTCCACACCTGCTCCCCTTTGGCCTCTACACCATCCCCGAGATCTCGATGGTCGGCCGAAGCGAGACGGAGCTGACCCGGGACGGCGTGCCCTACGCTTCAGGGCGGGCTCATTACCGTGAAATCGCCCGGGGCCAGCTCGTGGGGGACTCGGAGGGGCTCCTCAAGCTCCTCTTTCATCGGGAGAACCGCAAGCTGCTGGGGGTGCATGCCATCGGCGAAGGCGCCACCGAGTTGATCCACATCGGGCAGGCCGTCATGGCATTCGGCGGTGAGGTGGACTACTTCGTCGCGAACGTTTTCAACTATCCGACCTTTGCGGAGTGTTACCGTGTCGCCGCACTGGATGGGATCAATCGCTCGGGTCTTGCCAGGCGAGGCGTGCCGGAAGGCCCCTCTCCGGTTCCCTCCGAGCCCCCTTCGTGACTCGCCATCTCGGAGTGCTCCCGCCGCGGCTGCTGCGCCACGGCTGAGGCAGCTCGCCATCGCCATCACGGAACCACTGCTCCCGGATGGCGCTCCCGGAGCGCACCACCCGCCGCTAGCGGAGCGCCTTGCGAAGCGACTGGAATGCCTCGTCGGAGAAAGTCCCCTCCCAGACCCGGTCGATCTTCCCGGAAGGGTCCACGACGACCGTCAGGGGCACCACCTTGATTTTCCAGCTCCGCGTGGAAGCTTCGCCTGGAGCAACCTTGTAGACCGGCGAGCTTAGACCGGCCTTCTGGAGCTTTGCTTCCAAAGGGGCCGGGTCCTCCAGAGTCAGGGCGATGGAGCGGACGCTTTCCGAAGGAGCTTCAACGAGCGCCTTCTTCCAGAGCTTCAGCGTCTGGGCGCAGGCAGGGCACTCCGCTGTGGCGATCATGACGAGTGTGGTCCGCCGCGGCTGTCCGCCGAAGACGAGTCGTGCGGGTGCTCCATTCGGATCGATGAGATCAAGAGGAGCAGCCTGGGAGCCTACCTCCGGCCCGCCAGTGCGGCCTGCTTCCGCCGCCTGGCTGGAGAGGCTCTCGAGCTGAGCGCGAAGCGAGCGGTTCTGCCGGACGAGCAAGGCGACTTCGACGATCGCGCCTGCGAGCAGGACCATCAGAAGGACATTCATCAGGCGGTCCCGCCCATTGGTGCTGGTCAGCATGTGAAGAGGATCAGTATAGAGGATCAGTCGGATGCTCCGGACACAACGTGCTCACGCGGGGAACCCCCGGCGGACCGGGGGGCGAGCCTGATCGAGGGCGCCCGTGCCTTCTGGCGTTCGGAAGCCGTGCCGCCCGGAGTTTCTCGGGCTCGAGACCGGCGATGCCGCAGGAAGAGGTGACCCCGGAACACGGACGACACGGACGACACGGACGACACGGACGGAAACAGTTGACAGGAAGTTGTTTAGCGTTACAATGCAGCGATCATGCCAGAGGGTGTCAAACCAGAACTGGAACGGACGGGTCGCATCGCCCTCGCCTCCGCGCCGACTCCTCTTGAGCCCTTGCCGGGCCTGACACGCTTGCTGGGGGGGCCGGAGATCTGGATCAAAAGGGACGATCTGACCGGCCTCGGGCTCGGGGGCAACAAGGTCCGCAAGCTCGAATTCTTGGTGGCGGAAGCGCGCTCCCAGGGGGCCGACACACTCGTCACGATCGGGGCGGCGCAGTCCAATCATGTCCGTTTGACAGCAGCCGCTGCCCGAGCGACCGGCTTCGAGTCCGTCTCGATCCTCTTTGCGGGCCATGAAGGCAAGGAGCAGGGGAACCTCCTGCTCGACAGGCTGCTGGACTCCGATATCGTGAGGCTCCCCTTCGGAATGGACGAGGCCACGGCGAGCAAGGTGGACCGCGCCGTGGACGGGACCCTGGCGCGCTTGCGGGAAAGCGGACGGAGTCCCTATTTCATCCCAGCCGGCGGAGCAGTCCCTGCGGAGTGGACGCGCTGAGGTTGCATTGGCGGCTCATCGGTATCTCGGCGATGGAGGAGGGGATGGCTCAATCGGCCGGAGTCGCTCCTCTCGAGAAGCTCGTCCACGACGCGGGCTCGTTGATCGGATACGAGGCGAAGATCACCCGGGTGAAATGGGAGATCAGCTACGGTCACGTCGGAGAGGGTTACGGCGTGCTGAGCCCGGAAGCAGCCGACGCGATTCGCACTGTGGCTCGTTCCGACGGGGTGTTCCTCGACCCGGTCTACACGGGCAAGGCGATGGCCGGTCTGATCGACATGGTCCGCACAGGGCGGTTCGACAGCCACAGCAAGGTCCTCTTCCTCCACACGGGAGGAGTTCCCGCGATTTTTGCCTATCCCGAAATCCTTGCCCTTCCGAAGAAAGCCAAACTCACCCCCGCGCCCGACGCCTCACCACGCCGCTGAATGAGCGCTGGTGCAGCTCTTCGTAGCAAGGCTGCAAAGGCAGAGGTTTGCAGTGCTCAGGGGGAAAGCCGCCGGCCCGTCGCCTCGTCGTAAAGAATGACTGCGACCGTGGGGCACAGGCGGGCCGCCTCGTAGAGGTCGAAGTCGGCCGCTGCATGGGCGTTCACGACCAGCGCCTTCTTCTCCTCGTCGATGAGGAATACACGCGGTGCGGCCGCCACGCAGCATCCGGAGCCGATGCAGAGATCGCGGTCGATCTCGATCTTCATCGACCGGCCCAAGAATCGGTAATTGCGGCGTGGGCAGTATGCTTCGCGCGGCCGGCGCGCTTCGAGGCGCGGCCATGGCGGTTCATTGTGGAGCCGCCCTCTCCGTGGGCGCTCAACTGCCAGGCTGGATACGGCCGTCCGCGTGCAGGACGCGGAAGGTCCCCTGTTCCGTCTTCTCCCAGAAGGAGACCCTCACGGAATTCCCCATGACCGTCGCCATGATCGGCTCTCTCTTGGGTTTGGCCTCATCGTCCTTCTTCTGCGCGCCCGCCTCGGAGGCCTCCGCTGTATCGGAAGACTCGGTCCCCGCCTTCGGCTCCGGGGTTCTCTTCCCTCCTCTACGCAAGGGGCCTCCTACCATCGAGCGTGCGGCCTTCTGCGTCATCACTCCTGCCATGACGCCTCCCAAAGTGGCGACCACGTCGTCTCCACCGGGCTGACGGAACTGAAAGGCGTTCTCCTTGGTGCCGTCGCTGTACTCGAGGTTCACCAGCGTGATGTCGTATGTGCCGGCGGGCAGGGGCTTGTCCCCGTCGGTGAGGATCCTGGCCGGCACGTCGACCCTGGGCTGGCGATGAACGACCGTCACCTTGGAAGGTTGCTGGTTCTTCGAAGCCGGGGCGGCGGGATTGCTCGCCCGGCCGGTTTTCGTTGTGGAGGCTGGAGCTGTTGTGCGTGCCTCCGCGGCGAAGGCTGCGACGGATGCCGCAAGGACGAACAGCAAGGCCACGCAGAGCGACTGGGTTCGTTTCGATTCCATGATCGGATCTCTCCTTGAGAAGAAGTGATTATAGGGGGTGCCTGCGCCAGGGGCAATCTGCGCTCATCCAGCCGACCCCGCCCTGATCCGACTCCCGAGACTGTGAGTGAGCCTGACTGGAGAGAACCGCGCGACGCTGGCTCCGGTCAAGATGGCAGCTCGAGGATGGGCTTAGAATCTCGCGCGAGGGATGTCGCCCGATGGGTGCGGGAGCGGATTGCGGCCGCGCCCCCCGACGCGAGGTCTGACGGAAGAACGAGGTCTGACGGAAGAACAAAGAGAAGCAGGGCGAAGACGGGAGGAACGAGGAGGAAACGATGGGGCAGAAAGGCAATGTGCGGATCACCTGGTTGGGGCATGCGACATTCAAGATCACCAGTGTGGCGGGGAAGACGGTCCTGATCGACCCCTGGATCGAGGGGAACCCCGCGACGCCTGCGGGGTTGAAGAAGCTCGATCGGATCGACGTCATGCTGATCACTCACGGCCACTTCGACCACATCGGAGACGCCATCTCCCTGGCCTTCGCTCACGGCCCAGCCGTGGTGTGCAACTGGGAGACCTCCGTCTGGCTGGAATCAAAGGGGGTGCGCCGGATCACCGGCATGAACAAAGGAGGGACCGTGGAGGTCGCGGGGATGAAGGTGACCATGGTCCACGCCGACCACTCCTGCGGGATCCTGGATGACGGACGGGTCGTGTATGGGGGCGACCCTTGCGGGTACGTCGTGGAGTTGGAGAACGGCTACCGGATCTACCATGCCGGCGACACGAACGTCTTCGGCGACATGGCGCTCATCGGCGAGCTGTGCTCGCCGGACCTGGCCCTGCTGCCGATCGGAGGCCATTACACGATGGGCCCTGCCGGGGCGGCGCGGGCGTGCCGGCTGCTTGGCGTCGCGGCTGTCATCCCGATGCACTTCGGCACCTTCCCCGTTCTCGAGGGGACGCCCGCGGAGCTGAAGGCCGCGGCGCGCGACATCCAGGGATTGCAGATCGTGGAGCTGAGGCCTGGGGAGGCGTACTGATCCGCGGCGGAACCGGCTCGACGAAGGAGATACCCATGAAATCGTTGGATTGGATTTCAGTGTCCATGGAGGAGGTGGAGTGGAAGCCGAGCCGCCACCCAGGAGTCCGCTACAGGTCCCTGCGCTTCGACCGGGAAACTGGAGCGGGGGCGATGATCCTCGACATGGCTCCGGGGACGTCGTATCCCGCCCACGTCCATACGGCAGGCGAGGACGTCCTGATCCTCGATGGGGAGCTGATCATCGGGTCGGGCCGTCACGGCAGAGGCAGCTACATCTACAGCCCCCCGGGGTCCACCCACGCGCCACGGACCGAGAAGGGATGCCGGATGTTCATTGTCCTGCCCGGAAAAGTGGAAGAGATCGATCGATGAGAGGCGGAGATCGACCGAGATCGACCGAGAGGAAAGATCGAGCGATGAGAGGAGAACCCGAGCATGGGTCCTGATCTGACACAGCAGCTCTCGGCACTGCCGCTCTGGCTGCTCGCCCTGGGCTACGCGGCCTGGGCCGCGCTCGTGATCGTGGCGACGCCGGCCCTGTTCGGCCTGCTCGGAACGCTCGCCGTGCGGGCGAAGTCTCCCCTGGGCGGGATGGTCCTCAGGGTCGCCCGCGGTCCTTTCAGGGTCGTTCTCCTTCTCGTCGGTGCGGGGGTTGTTCTGGAGTCGTCGGGGCTGCCGGAGAAGGTCCTCCATTACGGCAGGCCGACCATCTTCACCCTGATCTCGCTGGTGGTCCTGGTCTTCGCCGACCGGATGGTCCGCGCCCTTCTGGCGGAGTACCTGCCCAAATCCGGAGCCTTCGAAGCCGGCCGCTCCATGATCGTCGGGTTCGCACGCGGTCTGGTGATCGGTATCGGTATCCTGATCCTGCTCGACTCGCTCGGCGTCCCGATCACGACCGTCCTCGCGACTCTGGGCGTCGGCAGCCTTGCCGTTGCTCTCGCGCTGCAGGACACTCTGGGTCAGTTCTTCGCCGCGATCTACGTGGCTGTGGACCAGCCAGTGCGGTTGGGGGACTACATCCGCCTGGGAGGGGGGGAGGAGGGCTTCGTCGAGAGGATCGGCTGGCGGAGCACGCGGCTGCGCATGCTGCAGAACAGCCTCATTGTCATCCCCAACTCGAAGCTCGCAACGAGCACGATCACCAACTTCTAAGGTCCGCTTCCAGAAGTTTGACGACGGCGGGATCGAACTGAACGCAATACTCCGAGTGGCGCAGTTCACGGATCAGTTTCTCGTCCGGCATGAGTTCATCAAGCGGCTTCACGCTCGTTTTGCGGAGGAAGGGATCGTGATCCGTTTCCCCGTGCGCGAGCTGCGGCTGGCCCCGGAGGAGCGCGCTCTTCTCTCCCGCGGCTCCGCGGGCGCGTAAGGAGGTCGCCCGCGCCTGGACGGCGCCGCCGCCGCGGGCGCGCGCTCACGCATCTTCTCCACCTGGAAAGCTGACGACCGAGGCAGGTTACGGGGACTTGCTGGTCGCTTCCTGCAAGGCGCGGCGCGCTGTTCGGGTCACGATCGTCGTCACGACGACGGTGGCTGCCAGTCCCAGGAGGAGAACCGCATAGTAGCCGGCCCCCTTTTCGATCTTCCCCTGTCCGGCGAGGGCGGCGACATCCCCCGCCAGCTTGCCGTAGTAGACATAGAGAAGGGTCCCCGGGAGCATGCCCACCGAGGCCGCCAGATAATCGACGAACCGGACCTTCGTCATCCCCAGCCCGTAGTTGAGGAGGTTGAAGGGGAAGACCGGCGAGAGGCGCAGCAGGAAGACGATTCTCCTTCCCTGCTCCCCCACGGCCCGATCGATGGCCTCGAAGCGCTCGTTGCCCGCCAGCCGCTTTTCGATGGCTCCCCGGGCGATGTAGCGGGAAACGAGAAAGGCCGCTGAGGAGCCGAGGACGGCTGCGACGAAGACGTAGATCACCCCGCGAACCAGGCCGAAGATCGCTCCGGCCGCGAGCGTCAGCACCGATCCTGGAATGAAGGCGACAGTCGCGATGACGTAGCCGGCGATGAAGACGACCGGACCCCACGCCCCGAGGCTCTGCACCCAGGCGGCGAACCGGGGGACGTATCCGCCGGCCTGCCGTCCCAGCAGGAGAAGCGCCGCCCCGACGGCGAGAACGATCAGAACACGACCCACGAGCACCCCGCGGGCCGGCCGGGAGTTCTCCTCGACGACCAGGTTCCCTTCCGTGGTTGTCATTCACTCGACTCCGGTTTCCTCTCGGTGTTGGACACACCCGCGCGGCTCTCGGGTGGGCTCAGTGAGTAAGATGCAAGGCGGAGGGGAGGGTTTCGTTCAGGCGGTATCGCCCGCCGAAGGGTCACTTGCCGCGAGCGGCCAGAATGGCTTTCACGAGGTCCTCGGGAACCTCTTCCGATTCGCCGGCAGGGGCATCCGGGCTGATGAAAGCCATCCTGCCCAGCCGGATCGTCTCCTCGTAGCTCCGGATGTAGGCCACGCAGGAAGGACAAACCGCCAGGTGCCGCTCGAACTCCACGCTGCGCTCCTCGGCAAGCTCGCCGGTCAGGTAGTCCAGCAGGAACTCGATCAACTCGCGGCACGTGATGTATGGTTTCTCGGTCACGGAGCTGTTCCCATTCTGCCGGCTGGCTGTCTCCGCAGGTGAGGATCGAGCAGACTTCTGAGCGCCTGGCGCGCCCGGTGGAGCCGCACTTTCACGGCGTTCGGGGTGACGCCGAGAAGGCGGGCGGCCTCTTCGGTGTCCAGTTCCTCGATGTCGCGTAGCAACAGCACCGTGCGGTAGCTGTCGGGCAGTCGTTCGATGCACCGGCGGACGAGCGAGCAGGTCTGCTCCCGCTCCAGCATCATCTCCGAGGAATCCCTCCACGACTCCGCGGGAAGGGCCTGGTGGCCGTCTTCCAGGAACTTCGGAAGCAGCTCGTCGATCGGCTCCTCCAGGCTCCGCCTCCGGGACCGAAGCCTCATCAGCGAGGTGTTGACGACGATCCGGTGAAGCCACGTTGACAGCCGTGCGTTTCCCTCGAACCTGTCCAGGGCCTTGAACGCAGAGAGGAGAGCATCCTGCAGGACGTCGCGCGCTTCGTCTTCGTTATGGAGGAATCGGTGAGCGACCGCCAGCAGCCGGCTGCCGTAGGTGCGCACGAGCTTCTCGAAGGCCACTGGGTCCCCCGCGCGGA
>QHYA01000170.1 GCA_003223995.1 Acidobacteriota bacterium
GCATCAGCGGCAGAAGCGCGGCGAGCGCTCGCCCGCGCGTCAGGCCCGCCCCCTCGAGAAGCTCCGAAGCTTCTGCTGCGAGGGTCACCAGGTAGTTCGAAGCCAGACAGGCCGCGAGGTGATAGCGGGCGCGATGGGTTGAGGGCACGTGGAGGACGCGCGCCCCCAGCGACAGGACCATCCGTCGCGCGAGGCTGCGCGCGGAGGCGTCGCCGTCTATCGCGAAGGTGACGCCGCCCAGGTCGGGGAGCCGCCCTCTTCCTCCCGAAAAGGTCATGAGCGGATGCAACGAGCCGGTGCTCCACCCGCTCCTTCGCAGCGGAGCAAGAAGCTCCGCCCCCGCTGCTCCGGAAGTATGCAGCGCGATGCGCGGTCTTTCGCTCCCCGGCCCTCGTGGCCTCCGGCTCGCTGCCGGGCCCGCGTTCGAAGAGGCGGACGCGCGGAGGCGAGTTGGCCTCCGCCTTCCGGAAAGGGTTGCGAGCTGGGTGGCGACCTCGGAGATGTCCTGATCGGGCACGGCGATGATCACCGCGTCCGCCACACGCGCGGAGACGACCGGATCGACGCTGCAAACGCTCGCGCCGCATCTCCGAGCGAGGCGCCGCGCCGCCTCCGCTCGCCGGCCTGCCACCGCCGCCACTTTCCAGCCGCGGCGTGAGAGCAGGACGGCCAGCGCGCTTCCGGCTCGTCCCGGACCTATGATCGCGAGCTTCTCCCTCGACCGCCGTGGTTGTTCCATTCTGGCTAGCGTGGCGGTTGGCTGCGGGCGAACGTCCGGCGAAGGAAGTAATACTCATTGACGGGCCTGTCGTCCTGAAGCGCTGGCGCCTCGGGGTCCAGGGCGATCAGATCCGCCAGAGAGAGTTCGCTGCCCACGACGGCCTGAAACTGCGCCTCAGGGTTGTCGTGCGGTCCCCACTCCAGCAAGTCGGCGGCGGCTCGCGCGGGCAAACGCGCGGCGAGGGCCGAGGCGGGCAGGGACGGGATCGTGCGGTCGCTCGCGAGGAAGTGGAATCCCCAGCCCTCGACCGAACGGAACACTCGTACGGAAGGAAAAGAATCGCTCAGGGCTCGCGCCACCGCGGAGACCACGATCCGCTCCCCACTGGGGAGCCACTGCTGGAGGATGCCACCCGGCGTCATCCGGGTCCTGATGACCGAATAGAAATCCCGCGAATAGAGAAGACCGGAAGCTGCGGCCTCGACAGGGGGAGGAGGGTCGATGGTGATCACGTCGTATCGCGCTCGTGTCCTTTCGAGGAACCGGCGGCCATCGTCGATGACCACCCGGGCCTCCGGCGAGCGAAGCAGCAGAGGGCCGTCGGCATGGAAGAAGCCGAAGAGAGACGGCACGCTCGGCACCAGTTCCACGGCCGTCGTCGGGGTTCCCCATGAAAGAGCCGAACGGAAGGAGGTGCCCATCCCGAAACAGATCACCAGAACGTTGCGCGGCGGTGAGGCGAGAGAGGCCATCGGGAGATGGGCCATCATCTTGGTGATCGGAGTCAGGGAGGTGATGCCCTGGCCGTTGACCAGAAGCTGCTTCTTCATTCCTTCCCCTTCGGCGATGATCGTCGCGGTGTAGTCTCTTCGAATCTCGCTCGACGGAAAATCGCTCTCGTAGTCCCGGGTGCCGAACACCAGCAGCCCGGAGAGACCGACCACCCCCGCCAATCCGCTCGATCGCTTCAGGCCGAAGCGGGCAGGCCGCCCGGCGGTGATACCGCCTCGGACCGCGGCCAGCAGACCGAAGCCCACGAGAGGAACAGCCAGGACCAGCAGCGTCCCCCGCTCGCCGAAGGCAGGCAGCAGACAGAACCCGGCCAGCAGCGGACCCAGGATGCAACCGATCACGTTGACGGCGTAGGCCCTTCCGGCCCGATCAGGGTCTCCTCGCGACCAGCGGTCCACCAGGAGCGGGGTGAGAAAACCCACGACGCCGCAGAACGGAGCCAGCCCCAGGATGAGCCGGGCGGCGTCCGAGGCGATGACCGTCCGGCGAGCCAGCCGGGGATCCGCGGCAAGCAAGGAGAGCAAGGCCCCGACCCCGATGGCGAGCAACGCCGGGGCCGCCAGCGCACCGCCGGAGGCAGGCTTGCGAGGGCTCCAGCGGCGATAGACGGTCGAGCCGAGTGCTGTCGAGGCCAGGTAGACCGTCAGGATACCCGCGAATGCGTAAACCACCGGCCCCAGGTATGGTGTGAGCTGCCGGATCCAGACCACCTCCATTGCCAGGCTGATCAGGCCTGTCAGGAAGAGAAGGGGAATTGCCGTACCGAAGGCGGAGAGGGGTTGCCGCCGATCCGGATCGGCCCTTCGAGCGAGGGACCGTGACGCCTTCGGCTCGAGGGCCGCAGGAGAGGTGCTCAGCCAGAAAGCAGCGGCAGCGACAAGAGCGTTGAGCGCGGCGGTGGTATCGAGCGTGCGGCGGAAGCCGAACACCTCGATGAGCACGAAGGCGCTGGTCAGAGTCCCGGCGCACGCGCCGAGGACGTTCGCGAGATAGAGGTAGCTGAAGGATTTCTCCGCGAGCGCGTCGTGATCCTTCCGGATGGCAGACATCGCCAGGGGAAAGGTTGCTCCCATGCAGGTGCAGAAAGGCAGCAGGATGAGAGAGATCGAGAATCCCGAGGCGATGTAATAGCTCGTCGATCCCCAATCGGCGGTTTCGCCAGAGCCGCCTGCCCCGGCGAGAAGCGCCCGCCCCCATTCGAGGCCCCTCGGCACCGCCAGTGCGGAGACTCCTATGAGCAGCTCCGACAGCGCATAGAGCCGCAGGAAGTACGACCCCGGGCGGCCGTCCAGAACGCGCGAGATCCTGCCCGCGAGCCAGCTCCCGAGCGCCAGCCCCGCCATGAACAGCGACAGGACGATGGAGACGAGGGGGGTCGTGACACCGAAACGCGCCATGGCGAGCCGAAGCCAGACCACCTCGTAGACGAGACTGCAGTAGCCCGACAGGAAGAAGAAGGCAAAATACCAGCCCGCGCCAGGGAGGACGGATCGCTTGCCGTGCGCCGCGGCGGGGCTGTCGATGACTCCAACCCGACCCGGCCGTCGCTTCATCGTTCGAGAGCCTTCAGGACAGCCTTGAAATCTTCCGGCAGGGGGGCCTCGAAGCTCAGCCGCGCCCCGGTGCGAGGGTGCCGGAAGGACAGCCTCCAGGCGTGGAGGCCGAGCCGCTTGAAGTCCTTCAGGGCGCGTCTCCGCAGAGGGTCCTGGACACCGCGCCAGGCTGCCCCGCCGTACCGCGAATCACCCACGACCGGATGGCCGATCGACTGGAGGTGGACGCGGATCTGGTGAGTCCGTCCGGTCTCCGGGCGGACCTCCAGCAGCGAGAACCCCGGCAGCTCTCGCAGGATGAGCCACCGGCTGACGGCGGGGCGGCCCCGCAGGGCGCGCACGGACATCTTCTGTCTGTGGGCCCGGTCGCGCCCGATGGCCGCGTCCACCGTTCCCGTCCGCTCCCTCATGCGACCCCAGACCAGGGCCTGATAGACCTTTGCCACTTCCCGCCCGCGGAACTGATCGGCCAGCGCGAGGTGGGCCCCGTCGTTTCGGGCGACCACCATCAAGCCCGAGGTCCCGCGATCCAGGCGGTGGACGATGCCGGGTCTGCGTGCACCGCCCAGGCCAGAAAGGCCCCCCTCGCGCGCCAGGAGAGCGTGCACGAGGGTGCCCCGTTCCCAGCCAGCGCCGGGGTGAACGACGAGGCCGGCGGGCTTGTCGAGGACGAGCAGGTCTTCATCCTCGTGGAGGACCGACAGCGGGATCGGCTCCGGCTGGAGTACTGCCGGCTCCGGTGCGGGGAAGCGCACCTCGAGCCTGTCGCCGGCTCTCAGCGGCGCGCTCGGTCGGGCCGCCTTTCCCGACACGGTCACGAAACCTTCGCGGATCAGCTTCTGCAGCGCCGAGCGGCTCCTCGCGGGGAACCGCTCCGCCAGGAACCGGTCCAGCCTTTGACCCGCCTGTTCAGGAAGGACCTGGAGGGATTCGACGCGCTCGCCCGCCATGAATACCAGAGACACTGGTTAGCCCGGGGCCGTGGCCTCGATCTGCCGATGGGAGAGGTATGGCCAGA
>QHYA01000171.1 GCA_003223995.1 Acidobacteriota bacterium
GCTCAGCGCGGCGCTTCGCCACCGCCGCCCCGTCACGATCGCCGACGGCGTTGCGGGCGGCGGCGAGCATGCCCCAGAGGGCGGGGGAGTCGGGATCGTGCCGGGCGCACCTCTCGAACGCCTGCAGGGCTTCCTGCTTGCGGCCCGAGACCATCAGAGCGCGGCCGGTCAAAAGCGTCGCGATCACTCCCTCCGGCTGCCATGAGGAGAGCCGGCGGCCCTCCTCCAGGGCCGCTGCGGCCTGCTCCGGGCCGATCTTCCTGAGATCGAACGCTACCGGAGAGGCGAAGCGGAGCGGATCGGTCGCTCTTTCCCTCGGACAGTAAACAGCCACACCATCGTCCAGGAAGACAAGCGACCAGGCCGGTGCGGCGGCCAGCTTCTTCAGCACTAGAGAGTTGCCGCCCATCTGCCTCCAGGCGAGGACCAGCAAGTCGGGATGCCATCTTTCGAGGGCCTGCTCGAAGACTGCCGCGTCGCGGAAGGACCGGAGGATTTCTCCGGTCAGCTCGTCTCCATAGGCTTCATTTCGAGAGTCGATCAGGATCCGCGCCCGGTCGTGGAGTCTCCAGGCGAGATAGCCGCCGAGAGTGTAGGAATTGAAAACGCGCGCCTCCGGCGGCAGCCAGCCCTGCTGCGCGATGAACTCCGCCGCCGCCACGGGCGTGCTGGGAGCCACCAGGGGCGGGATGCAGTGAACCCGGGAGTGCGGCCGGATCGGGTAACCGAACAGAGCGATGGCGAGCGCGGCACAGGCCGCCGTGCCAGCCGGCAGGATCTCCCGGCCCGGCAGAGACCCCGGCCGCAGAGACCCCCATGCCCCCGCGAGGGCCGTCGCCACCCAGGGCGCCGTGAAGACGGCAAAGTCCCCGACCGAGCGCACTTGCCTCGAAGCGAGGATGCCGAACGTCACGGCGATGAGCAGCCCGGGTAGTCTCCATCCCTCCGGTTCCTTCTCGCGTCCGCTCCGTCGCGAGAGCCAGAACCCGCCAGCCAGCATGACCGCCCAGAGCGCGGTGAGCGCAAAGGGAACCGTGCTCCAGTAGGATCCGGACAGCGGCGAGCGCCACTCGAGGATCCTCTGCGTCACGGTCTCGCTGGAGGCGAGCTGGAAGGGAAGCTGCAGCAGGGCGGGCCCTGAGGGGTTGAGAAGCGCCGAGCAAGCGACCGACGCTGCGAGGATCCACCCGAGGCGGACGCTGCGGCGGCGCAGGGGCCGGCCGTGGCGCTGGCCGGCCGTCTTCCAAGCGCTCGTTGCCGCGCCGGCGGCGAAGCAGCCGATCAGGAACAGCCCGACGATGAAGCCGCCGTGCAGGTTGGCCCAGACAGTCATGAGGGCCGGCAGGAACCACGCGCGGCGGATACCCCCCTCCCGCGCCGCCCGAACATCGGAGGCCAGCAGCGCCAGTGTCCACGTGGAGAAGGCATAGGTGAACAGGTGCGGCCGCTCGATCAGACGCGGGGCCGCCGCCAGCAGCAACAACAGGAGCGTCCAGAAGATCGTCTCCCGCTCCGCGCCCCCGATCCTCGCGGCGGCGCCGGCGCCGGCGAGCATCAGCAGAACGAGCAGCAGGCGCAGGGCCTGGATCCCCACAGGCCCGGCGGCTCTGTAGCCGAAATAGAAGAGTAGCTCCGAGAGCCATTCGTGGGGAACGAGCGGACGGTGCTCCGCCGTGAAGGAGAAGCGTTCCTCCTTGGGGACGCCGTGCCCCTCCGACACCTCGCGCGCCGTCTCGCGCCCGACCGCGAGGTGCACCCACAGGTCGTTGGTGGCCAGTGGCGTCAGCGTCGTGGCCGCAGCCAGACCAGCGATGGCAAGGATGGCTGCGCATGTCGACAGCCGCATGGACGGGATCCAGGCGCGGCGCACTCGCGGGCTCCACGAACGCGTCGGCGACTTGCGTTGAGGATGCGCCTTCGGATGCGATTATATCCGCTCAGATGTTCTGCCTTTGAACCGCCGCGGCATCGCCTCTGACGCTTCTTCTCGCCTGAGGCCCTGCGTCCGTGTGCTAGGATAGCGCTCGGCCCAGCCGAGCGAATGAGCGAGCACCCTTTCGTCCACCTTCACAATCACACCCAGTACTCGCTGCTCGACGGAGCGCAGAAGATCGACCCCCTGCTCGAGCGCGCCTCCGCCTTCGGGATGAAGGCAGTCGCGATCACCGACCACGGCAACCTCTTCGGCGCGATCAAGTTCATCAACCACGCCCTGCAGAAGGGGATCCGTCCCATCGTCGGCGTCGAGGCCTACGTCGCGCCCGGAGAGCGGAGGGAGCGCTCGCCGCTGCCGGGCGGCAAGAAGCCTTATTTCCACCTGGTGCTGCTCGCGCGCGACCTGGCGGGCTACCGAAACCTGATCCGGCTCGTCTCCTCCGGGTTCCTGGAGGGCTTCTACTACCGCCCGCGCATCGACAAGCCTCTGCTGCGCGAGCATTCGGCAGGGTTGATCGCCCTGTCGGCGTGCCTGGGAGGCGAGATCGCGACCCTGCTGAGGGCTGGACGAGAGGAGGAAGCCGAGCGGGTCGCCCTCGAATACTCCGGCATCATGGGGGAGGGGAACTACTACTTGGAAATCCAGGACCAGGGGATGCCCGAGCAGAAGGCCATCAACCCGCTTCTGGTTTCCCTCTCGCGCAAGACCGGCGTCCCGCTCGTCGCCACCAACGACTGCCACTTTCTCTCGCGGGAGGACCATCCCGCCCACGAGGTCCTGCTCTGCATCCAGACTGGCAAGACCGTTCGGGACACCGATCGCATGCGCTACACGGCCGAGCACTACTTCAAGTCCGGCGAGGAGATGGAGCGCGTGTTCCACTGGCTCCCCGAGGCCATCGAGAACTCAGCGCGCATCGCGGAGCGCTGCCATCTCCTGCTCGATCGCGGCGAGCACCACCTGCCGCGCTTCTCGGTCCCGGACGGGACGACCACCGAGGGGTACTTCGAGGAGGTGGTTCGGGGGGGATTCGAGGAACGGATGGCCGTCTGGGGACGCCTTGCGCAGGAAGGGAAGCTCCGCCACGGCCTCGACCGCTACGGCCGCCGTCTCGAAGAGGAGATCCAGATGATCCTGAGGATGGGCTTCGCAGGCTACTTCCTCGTCGTCTGGGATCTCATCAAGTTCGCCCGCGACAGGGGCATCCCCGTCGGGCCGGGGCGTGGGAGCGCCGCCGGCAGCTTGGTCGCCTACTGCCTGCGGATCACCGACATCGATCCGATCGAGTACGAGCTGATCTTCGAGCGGTTCCTCAATCCCGAGCGGATCTCCATGCCGGACATCGACATCGACTTCTGCTTCCGGAGGAGGGACGAGGTGATCGGCTACGTGACGGAGAAGTACGGGCGGGCGAACGTGGCGCAGATCATCACCTTCGGCACGATGGCGGCGCGTGCGGTGATCCGGGACGTGGGCCGGGCCCTCGGCCTTCCCTATCCGGACGTGGACCGGATCGCTAAGATGATCCCCGCGGCTCTCGACGCGACCATCGACAAAGCCCTCGCCGAGGTCCCGGCCCTCCGGGAGATGGCCGAGAAAGACGCGCCGGTCGGAGAGCTGATCGAGCTGTCGCGCAAGCTGGAGGGGCTGACCCGTCATGCCTCCACTCACGCCGCCGGCGTGGTCATCTCCCCCCGGCCGATCGTGGAATACGCTCCGCTCTACCAGGCGGGGCCGGGCGCCAGCGAGATCACGACCGGATACGCGAAGGACGAGATCGAGGAGATCGGCCTTCTCAAGATGGATTTCCTCGGCCTCAAGACCCTGACCCTCATCGACGACACGCTGCGGTTCGTCAAACAGACCGAGGGAATCGAGATCGATCTCGCGAGGCTGACTCTCGACGACACAGCGACCTATGCGTTGTTCGGTCGGGCGCAGACGAGCGGCGTGTTCCAGTTCGAATCGGGCGGCATGAAGGACATCCTGCGGCGGCTGAAACCGGACCGGTTCGAGGACCTGATCGCGCTCAACGCTCTCTACCGGCCTGGACCGATCAAGTCGGGCATGATCGACGACTATATCCGACGCCGCCACGGGCAGATCAAAGTCGAGATGCCCCATCCTTTGGCCGAGCCGATCCTCCGCCCCACCTACGGGGTCATCGTCTACCAGCTGGCTGCCGCCAGCATTCGAGGATCAACGAGAAGGAGGCGGGGAAGATCTTCGACCTGATGGAGCATTTCGCGGGGTATGGCTTCAATCGCTCCCACAGCGCCGCCTATGCCCTGGTGGCCTACCAGACCGCTTATCTCAAGACCCACTACCCGGTGCACTTCCTCGCGGCGCTGCTGACCTCGGAGAAGGGAAACACCGAGAAGCTGGTCCGCTACATCGCCGAGTGCCAGAGGGAGATGAGCATCCCCGTTCTCCCCCCGGACGTCAACGTCTCGGAGATGGACTTCACCGTGGAGGGAAAGAACATCCGCTTCGGCCTGTCCGCCGTGAGGAACGTCGGTGAGTCGGCGGTCGAGTCGATCCTGCAGGCGCGGGAAAGACTGGGGGGGCGGTTCCACTCCCTGTGGGAGTTCTGCCGGGA
>QHYA01000120.1 GCA_003223995.1 Acidobacteriota bacterium
CGAGAGGGCCAGCGAGGCGACCACCGGGAGGAACCCGGCAGCGAAAAGGCGCTCCAGCAAGTCGGTCCGGATCGAGACGACCTCCCCCACGTGACCCAGCTCCGGCCGCAGCGGTCTGGCGATAGCGAGGCTTCCGTCCCCGCCGCAGAAACCCACGGCGCTCACTCCGGCCCGCGCGAAAGCGGCGACGAGGGTCCTGTTCACCAACCCCCCGAGAGCCATCAGGGCGACCTCCAGCGTCGGCCCGTCGGTCACCCGCAGGCCATCTGTGAAATGGGGCACCAGGCCGAGACGCCGGGACACCTCCGAGAGGCGCGCGCCGCCGCCATGAACGACGACCACGGGCTCCGACTTCGCGAGCCTTCCGATGGCCTCGCAAACCTCGGCGAGGCCTTCCGTGTCCGCGAGCAGGCTCCCGCCGAGCTTGATGACACAGGTCACGGAGACAGACCTCCCATGAACCGGCCCGCCTTCGGGGCGATCATGATGATCACGATGATCACGAGGGGAGCCCCTCGGTCTCCTCGCGGCCGAACATCAGGTTGAGGTTCTGGATCGCCTGCCCTGCCGCCCCTTTCATGAGGTTGTCGATTGCCGACACGACGACCGCCGCCCCGTTGGCCACGGTCCAGCCGATATCGCAGCGGTTCGTCCGGACCACCCCTCGAATCTCGGGCCACTTCTGCTCTCCCAGGAGCCGGACGAACGGCGAGGATCGGTAGGAGCCGGAGAGGGCGGCAGTGATGTCCGGGCCTCCCACGCCGCGGCGCAGGCGGAGGTAGAGAGTGGTCATCAGCCCGCGGGAGAGGGGCAGGACATGGGGGGCGAACCACACAGGCCGCTCCGGACCGAAGCCGAGAGCCTGCGCGATCTCGGGAGCATGGCGGTGGTCGAGAACGCTGTAAGGACGGCAGTTCTCGTTCGCTTCCGCAAAGAGGTAGGCTGCTTCGAGCCGCCTCCCGGCTCCGGTCGCACCAGACTTGCCGTCCACGACGACCGGCGATTGCGGGTCGATCAGACCGGCTCTTTCCAGGGGAAGGAGAGCCAGAAGAGTCGCCGTCGGATAGCAGCCCGGGTTCGCGACCAGGCGGGCTGACGCGATGTGCTGCCGCTGCCACTCGCTCAGACCGTAGACGGCCTCCGCGAGCAGCGCCGGTTTCGGATGCTCGAAGCCGCAGTGGGCAGGGTAATGTGAGGCCTCGCGGATCCTGAACGCACCGGAGAGATCGACGACACGAACGCCCCGCTCGAGCAGGTCGGCGGCGAGACCCGCGGCCGCATCGTCGGGGAGGGCCAGCAGGGCCGCCGCCGGCGGCTCTTCGAGCAGATTCGGGGAGAGAGGGACGGACCGGATCGCTCCCGGCGCGAAGAGCGGATCGATCCCGCTCAGGTCGCGCTCGCCGGCGCCGGGCGAGGCGATGACGTGAGCCAGCCGGAAGCCGGGATGCCGGCCAAGAAGGCGCACGGCCTCCAGGCCGGAGTACCCGGTGCCGCCGACGACCCACACCGGGGGGGCGGCCGGCTCCATCACGCGACAGCCATCCGGATTCGCTGGGCGAGCTTCCCGGCGCGGGCGGAATCCGCGGTGGCGGCGAAGAGCGTGTCGTCGCCGGCGACAGTGCCGACGACGTCCTGCCAGCCGCTTCTGTCGATCGCCACGCCCAGGGCATGGGCGTGACCGGCGTCCGTCTTGACGACGACCAGACTCCCTGCGGGAGCGACGAAGCGGACCAGCTCGCGGAGGGTCCGTTCGAGGTCCTCACTCACGGAGGCGGCTCGGGAAGCCGCGGAGGGAAGAGCGTAGCCGTCGGGCCCGCGGACGACCCGCATATCGCGAAGGTCGCGCGAGAGGGTGGCCTGGCTGACGCGGATCCTCGCGGCTCGCAGGCGGCGCAACAGCTCCTCCTGGCCGCTCACGGGGCCTCGATTCAGGATCTCGGCGAGCCGGCCCTGCCGGTACCGCTTGGTCATCCGGACAAGGGCTCCACTACTGAATGAGTATTCATAGGGATGAAAGGATATTCTGGGGCTCCGGAAGAGTCAAGAGGGGCCGGAAGGGTTCCCGGCTGGTGGACTACCATCCAGGGCGTGAAGGGCGGAAGAACTCCCGGTGAGTCGAGGGGGGCCAGCCGGTCATGGGCCGGGGCAGGCCGGAAGGGCCGCAGGGTCGTGTCCGGAGGCGAGCCGGCGGGGTGCCCGGATGCCTCCCGACTCGAAGGCTCCCGACTCCTGGACTCCCAAGGGTTCGTCGGCTAAAATAAGCTTCACCGATGGGGCGCGAAGGGGAGGAGCGGTGGCGTCCCCACGCGGGGAGCAGAGAGGACTTCAAGGAGGTTTCGAAGAATGGCGTACACGATTGCTGAGCCCTGCATCGGGACCAAGGACACCGCGTGCGTCGGGGTCTGTCCGGTCGATTGCATCCATCCGACGAAGACCGAGCCCGAATTCGAGACCGCGGAGCTGCTGTACATCGACCCCGAGACCTGCATCGATTGCGGGGCTTGCGAGCCTGTCTGCCCGGTCGAGGCCATCTTCGAGAACGACTTCGTTCCTGAGAAGTGGAAGAACTTCATCGAGATCAACGCCGCATACTACAAGAAGTAGCTTCGATCAGTCGGTCCCGGCCGGTCTGACTGCTTTGACAGTGTTCTGCAGCGCCGTTCCCCGCAGTCCGCAGCCTTACCCAAAACCGTGGGATTGTCATGAACAGTGTCATCTTCTGGGATGTCGATACGCAGAATGATTTCATGCTTGCGAGCGGCAAGCTCTACGTCCCCGGCGCCGAGGAGATCACGCAGAACCTCGCGTGCTTGACGGAGTACGCTCGCGACAAGGGGATTCCCATCGTCGCCTCGGTGGACGATCACCGCCTCGAGGACGAGGAAATCGCCCTGAAAAACCCCGACTTCAGGAGCACCTACCCTCCTCACTGCCTGCACGGAACGCCGGGGCAGGAGAAGATCCCGGCGACCCGGCCTCGCGACCCCATGGAAATCGAGAACCGCCCCTATTCTCCAGGCGAGATCGAGGAGAGAGTGACCCGGCACCATGGGGAGATCGTGATCAAGAAGCAGAAGTTCGATGTCTTCACGAACCCGAACACCGACCGGGTGCTGGCCGCCCTCGATCCGAGCAATGTCGTCGTCTATGGGGTCGCCCTCGACGTCTGCGACCGGTTCGCGGTCGAAGGGCTGCTGGCGCGGGGAAGGAAGGTCCACCTCGTTCTCGATGCGACCCGCGCCATCCGCCCCGAAGAGGGAGGAAAGCTGGTGCAGGACTGGCGCTCACGGGGGGTCGGCATCGCCACGACCTCGGATGTGCTCGAGGGGGCGTGCCCCGCCTGATCTGACACGAAGTCCCCTTGATTGATGCAAACCGGCGCGCTCCGTCGCCTCCCTTGTGGGCGGCATTTCTCGACCGCTGCTTGTTCACCGCAGAGTGCTTCCTTTCCGCTCGCTTCCTTCTTTGACAGGCGGTCTGGCGGCGATGTATCTTCCGTGCTTCGATGCAGAAGAAGACGATGGAACCCCCATCTGACTGTCGCCGGCTCTTTTCTTCGGTCCTAGGCCTGGGGACGGTCTTGCTCCTTCTGGGCGGGGCGCCTGGCTTCGCCGCCGGACAGCAGGTGGACGTGTCTGGTTGCTGGACGGGCAGTTTCAGCGGCTGGCAGAACGGCACCGTGCCTGTGATGAAGGTCATCCAGAATGAGAAT
>QHYA01000121.1 GCA_003223995.1 Acidobacteriota bacterium
TTGCTCGTGGCGGCGCTGCTCGCCGGGATGTGGATCGTCCTGCGGGAGGCGAAGCGGCTCGGAATCTCCCAGTCCGTGGCGTTCGATGGCGTGATGGTAGTGGAGATCGCGGCATTCATCGGCGCCCATCTTCTTTACTGGGTCGCGATCTCCTCGCCTCCGCGGGCGGGTGTCGCGTGGGTGCGCGGAGGAGCCGTCTATTACGGCGCCCTCGCGGGAGCGATCCCGGCCCTCGTCATCTTCGCGCGGCGGCACGGGATCCGTCTGACGGCCGCATTGGACGCAGCGGCTCCCGCGGTAGCCCTCGGGCACGGGCTCGGGCGGGTCGGCTGCTTCCTCGCGGGATGTTGCTGGGGCCGCCCGACGGACCTTCCTTGGGGAGTCGTCTTCAGCGACCCCCGCAGCTTCGCGGTCCGCGGCGTCCCGCTGCACCCGAGCCAGCTCTACGAGACCCTGCTCGAAGGCGCGCTCTTCGCGTGGCTGTGGCGGCGGCGGCTGCGCGCCCACCGCGAAGGATCCCAGGCGCTGATCTACGGCGCCGGGTACGGAGCCGGCCGGTTCCTCATCGAGTTCACGCGGGGGGATCCCGGCCGCGGCATGCTCGTTCCCGGCATCCTTTCGCTCAGCCAGGGGCTGAGCTTCGTCCTGCTCGTTGTGGCGGGATCCTTCGCGCTCCTCCTACGCCGGGCGGAAACCGCCGCGGGGGTCTTGCGTGCCAGGAGGAGCTGAAGAGCCTCCCCGGAACGCCGGGGGACGGCTGCGAGCCCGCACGACCTCCGCGGGTCGGAGGAGATCGATAAGCGGCATGGAGCGAGCAATTTCCGAGCGGACGGCCCTCGCCCCGAGGCCTTCAGCGAGCGCGCCCGGGCCGCTGTGGGACGGATGCCGCGACCCGTCCTGCATCTGTCAGGCCTGGTTTGACCTCGCCTACACGGACTCCCTCTACCGCAACTGCCTGTCGTTCCTGGCGCGTCACTACTTCCGCGCGGAGCTGATCCACCCGGAACGCATTCCGGTACGCTCGGAGGCCGATCCGCCCCTCATCTTCGCCGCCAACCACAGCGGAATGGCGTTCCCCTGGGACTCCCTGATGCTCAAGCAGGTCCTCTGGCCCGTCTATATCGAACGGTACGGGCAAGCCCCGCCACGCCGGGACCACATCCGCGCTCTCGCCGCCCCGGAGCTGTCCGCCAGCCGGCTCATGCGGCTCTACGGCATCGACGGTTGGTGGTACCGGATGGGCACGGTCGACGTGTCGTACGAGAACTTCGAGACGATGATGCGGCATCCCTGGGACCTGATCCTCTTTCCCGAAGGCACGACGGGGATCGGCAAGGGGTTCAACCGGCGCTACCAGCTCGTGCGGTTCAAGAAGTCCCTCGCGAAGATCTGCCTGCGGCACGGCGCGACGATCGTGCCCGTCCACGTCATCAATGCCGAGTTCCTCAATCCCCTCGCCTATTCCTCCGACCACCTGAACGGATGGGCCCGCAAGCGCGGGATCCCGTTCATCCCGATTGGTCCGCTGACCCTCGGGTTCCTGCTGTTCCCCTTCGTCTTCTACTCGGTCTGTCCCGCCCGCCTTCGCTACGTGATCGGCGAGCCTATCCGGTTGGACCCTCCCGCCGGCGTGTCGCGGCCGACCGAGACGGACTACCGCTCCCTGACGGATATCGTGCAGCGGCGGATGCAGGAGGACCTGCTCCGCTACGCCGGTCAGTACGGCGAGCGTCCCTACGACCTGCGCTCGTTCGTGAGCGAGGCGTGGCGGCAGAGACGGCGGCTCTTCGATCTGGTGCCTGTCGGCTGGCCGCGGATGTTCATCCGCCACGCCCGCGATCACGGCGGGACCTCGGGGTCGATCTGGCCCTATTACGCGCCGCTCGCCGGCTGGCTGTGGGCCCGGTGAGCGCGCCGCGCACCCTCCTGGAGGTCGTCTTGCTCGCCGCACGCCTCCACGGTGACCGTCCTGCCTATTCGTGGGCAGGCCGGCGGGAGGGCCGGGCAATCCCAGGCGAGACGTCCGATCCGCTCAGCTTCGCCGGGCTCGAGCTGCTTGCCGGGAAAGTCGCAGGAGTCTTCGACTCCGCAGGCATCAAGACCGGGGAGCCGGTGGCTCTGCTGTGCGAGAACCGGCCCGGCTGGGTCGCAGCCTGCCTCGGACTTCTGCGCCGCGGGGCGGTGGTCATCCCGCTCGACCCTCTCGCTGGCCCGGATGGCCACGCCGCGCGTATCGAGCGGACAAAGGCACGCTTCCTCGCCGTCTGCGAGAGCCTGCTGCCGGCAGCCGAGGGGCTGCGGGCAGAGGCGCTCCTTCTCGACGGACCGACGGGGCTGCTCTCCGCGGCGGCTGGATCGGGGGTGGAGACTGCGGAAGGGAGCCCATTTCGAACCCCGGACCCCTGCGACACCGCCCTCATCCTCTTCACCTCGGGCACCGGTGGGCGGGAGCGCGCCGTCCCGCTGACGCACGCTCACCTGGTGGCCGAGGCGATGGCGTTCCGCGACGTGCTTCCGCGCTCGGCCACGCGCCGCACCGTGAATCTGCTGCCGCTGCATCACGTCCTGGGGTTCAATCTGGCCGTTCCTTTGGCGCTGCTCTCGGGGACCCACACGCTCTTTCCCGAAAGGATCCGCCGCGAAGAGATCCTGCAGGCCCTCGCGGCCCACCGGCCGACAGTGCTGGGTCTCGTTCCGTCCGCCGCGTTCCGGCTCGCAACGGGGATCGGCACCGGCATCGCGGCACGGGGAGCGGCTTTCGAGACGGCCGTCGGGGCTGTGCGCCGTGTCCGCAGGCTCGTGCCGGGCGCCGCGGGGGACGCCTGCGCCCGCGCGTTCTTCGCTCCCCTGCGTCGACCTCTCGGAGGGAGGCTGCGCGCGATCGTCAGCAGCGGCGCCGCGCTCGACGAGCCGACGTTCCGCTTCTTCCTCGATCTCGGTGTCCGCGTCGTCGAAGCCTACGGGCTAACGGAGACGACGGGAGGCGTCACGGTCACCGACCCCCGGCGCCCGCGGCCGGGGACCGCCGGCCGGCCCGTCCGGGGCATGGAGATCGCAATCCGGCCCTTTTTGGATCACTCGAGGTGGCACCCATCGGATTCCGAAGCCGCTCCCGCCACCGAGGGCGAGATTCTCGTCCGGGGCCCGATGGTGATGGGAGGCTACCTGGACGATCCGGTCGAGACCGCCCGATGCTTTCGGGACGGCTGGCTGCGCACGGGTGATCTGGGCCGGCTGGAGCCGGACGGAACCCTCGTTCTCGCAGGGCGAGCTTCCGATCGCATCGTGCTTCCTTCCGGGCTCAAGGTGTCTCCGGACAAGGTCGAGCGGGCCCTCGCCCGCGTCCCCGCAGTGCTGGAGATCGCCGTCTGCGTGGAGGGCCCGCGGGAGGCGCCCGCGCTCTGCGCGGTCGCCGTCCCCGACAGGGATGCGCTCGCCCGGCAGGGAATCCTCGACGCGGCCGGTTTTCTGTCCTTCGAGATCGCGCGCGCCGCGGCGAACCTGGCCACCCACGAACGTCCTGTCCGCATCCGCCTCGTCCCTGGTCCGCTCCCGCGGACGACGACCCTCAAGCTGCGCCGAGACCTGCTCGCTGTGCGGCTGCAGGACCCGGAGTGGGGTCTTTCACTCGGCGGAGGGATGGGACGACGGGCGACCCGGAGCGTCGGATCCACATCCCGTTGCCCGTCACCGCAAGCAGACGAGGGCATCGAAGCGGCGGTCCAGGCGGCTTTCGAGGAGATCTGCGGCGTTCCCCTCTCTGCGGACGCTTCACTGTCGCTCGATGCCGGCCTGGATTCGATGGCCCGACTGGAGCTGCTTGACGCGATCGAG
>QHYA01000229.1 GCA_003223995.1 Acidobacteriota bacterium
GTTCATCGATTCCGGGTCCGCGAACCGGACGTTGAACTCGAGGTGCTTGGGTCCGTCTTTCGTCGCCATGAAGCCGCCGTACAAGATGCCTTTGAACGGCGTTCCGCGGGCGGCCATCGCGGCGACCGTCTTGCGCATCGTTTCGAGTGCGCCCTCGAAATCCTGCCGCGTGACGAACGGCAGGCGATGATCGGCGTCGCTATAGGAACCCATCCCGCCCGTGTTCGGTCCCTTGTCCCCTTCATACGCACGCTTGTGATCCTGCGCGAGCGGCGAGGGCACGAGAGCATGCCCGTCGCAAAGGGCCTGGAGAGAAAACTCCTCGCCGACCAACTTCTCCTCCACGAGGAACCGGGGGACGCCGCCGATCTGTTTCGTCAGGATCTCCTTCCCGTAGGCGAGCGCGTCCGCCTTCGTCGAGAAGTGATCGCCCCACACGCGGACGCCCTTCCCTCCCGTGAGGCCCAGCGGCTTGATCACGAACTCGAAATCGGACCGTTCCACGAATTCCTCGAAGCTCGCGGCATCGTCGAAGGCCCAGAACGGCGGGCAACCGGGGATCCCGTGATCCCGCATGAGGGTGCGCGTGAACTCCTTGTTCGTCTCCAGTTGGGCCGCCTCCCGAGTCGGGCCGACGGTCGGGATCCCCGCCTTCTCGAGCGCGTCCGCGATCCCCTTCTCCAAGGGGGCCTCGGGCCCGATGACCGCCAGCTCGGCGCGACGCTCCGACGCCCATTCGACGATGTGGTCGACCGCGGTCACGTCGACGAGGAGAACGTCCTTCGAACGACGGCGGATCCCTGGATTCTGGTTGGCCATCGCGGCGTAGATTTCCGCGCGGCTTCGATGGAGGGCTTCGACGATTGCATGCTCACGCCCCCCGCCGCCGACGACCAAGACCTTCATGACGTCGACGGCGGAGGAAGCGAGGGCCGGGATTTCTAGTTTCCCGAGTGGACGGAGGAAGGGGCTTCGGCTCCTTCAGTGGCTGCATGAGTTTCAGGAGGTTCCCCTCCGAATCTCCGAAGACCACCACGCTTCCCCAGGGATAGTCGCCGATTTCGCCGACGAACTTCACGCCCTCTGCTCGCAGTCGCTTCACGTCAGCCCGAATGTCGGTGGTCTTGAAGGTCAGGATCGCCCGCTTCGGCGTCGGCTTCCCTTCGGTCGAGTCGAGTCCTACCCGAACGCCGCCGACGTCGAACGCACTCCAATCCTCGCTTTCGTCGGTCACCCGCAAACCCAGCAGGTCCCGATAGAACGCGAGCGCACGCCTCATGTCTTGGACTTCGTGGTAGACATCTTGCACACCCGTAATCATCGGCCCACTCTCCAGATGAGGGAAGCATGGCCTCGATTGACTAATATCCATTACGTTGGCCCGGTACCGGCGGCCCTTGAGGCGAGCTCGGCCGCGCGAACCGTGTTCGACAACAGCATGGCGATCGTCATCGGTCCGACGCCTCCGGGGACGGGCGAGATCGCCTTCGCCTTTCGGCGGACCGCATCGAAATCCACGTCCCCCACGGTCCGATAGCCGCCCTTCGCCGTTGGATCCGCGATCCGATTGATGCCGACGTCGATGACGACGACGCCGTCCCGCACCATGTCCGCTTTCACGAACCGCGGCGAACCCATCGCGGCGATGACGATGTCCGCGCGACGGGTGTGAGAGGAGAGGTCTCGGGTCGCGCTATGCGCCACGGTCACGGTGGCGTTGGCTCCCCTCGCCTTCTGCATCAGTAGTGCCGCGAGCGGCTTGCCGACGATGTTGCTGCGCCCGAGGATGCCGACCTCCCTCCCGCCGATCGGCACCTGATGGCGCCGGAGAAGCTCGACGATGCCCGCCGGCGTGCACGGGGCGAATCCGGGAAACGGGATTGCTCCGGGTCCTGAGGCCGTGCGAGCCCGGGCGAGCAGGAGCCGGCCGGCGTTGAGCGGATGGAAGCCATCGACGTCCTTCGCGGGATCGACGGACTCGAGGATCTTGCCGGCGTCGATGTGCGGCGGCAGCGGCAGTTGCACGAGGATCCCGTGGACCACGGCATCGCGATTCAGGCGGCCCACGACGCCGAGCAGCTCCTCCTGAGATGTCTCTTCCGGAAGCTGGATCAGGTCGCCTCCCATGCCGACCTCGCGAGAGGTCCGCGCCTTGCTGCGCGTGTAGACCTGCGAGGCCGGATCCCGGCCCACGAGGACGATCGTCAGACTCGGTGCAATGCCCCGCTCCTTTCGCAGAGCGGCGATGCCGTCGGCGACCTCCTTCCGGATGGCCGCCGAGGCCGCCTTCCCGTCCAGCAGCCGCGCCGTCATGTTTATTGTTCTCCGGAGAAGGATCCAGTCTAGCCCCAATCCTTCATGGATGCACCTCCCGAGGACGGTCAACTCATGACTCGAGTGGTTCGATTGACACTTCCGGGAGGGTGTCGCTAGTTTGGGCGGACACAGGATGCGATTCTCCCCGTGAGCGCCCGGAAAAGGGCCGCGCTGCTGCTTCCCTCGGTTCTGGCGCTGCTTCTCTATGCGCGGGCCGCTGGAAACGGTTTCGCTTTCGACGACAAGACCGACCTGCTCGAGAACCGGCTCGTCACTGGCCCGCTCGAGATCGGCCGGATCTTCACGACCGAGTATTACGGCGGCTGGGGCCACATGGCGAGCGGCCACTACAGGCCGCTGCTCAACATGACCTACAAGCTCGTCGCTGCACTTTTCGGCCTGCGCCCAATTGCCTACCACATTCTCAACGCCGCGTTGTTCGCGGCCATCGTCGTGCTGAGCGTCTCGATCGCGGCGCGGTTGTCGCGGCGGTGGGATGTCGGCCTGGCCGCCGGACTGGTCTTCGCCGCCCACCCCATCAACTCCGAGTCGGTCGCGGCCATCGCGGGCTTGAAGGAGCTAGGGGCTGCCGGATTGGGTCTGCTGTCTCTCTGGCTCTACATCCGAGCCCGCGAAACCAGCGGTTTCGTCGCGACGGTTCTTCCGGTCGGGCTCTCTGCCGGGCTTTTCTTCTCGCTTCTCGCGGCTCTGATGTTCAAGGAGACCGCCATTGCCTTTCTTCCTGTGGTCTTGGCCTCGGAGTTCCTTCACGCCGGCGCCCCCCGAATGGCGGGAGCGCGAGACGCTGCACGGCGGATGTTTCTCGCCTGGCCTCTGGCAGGGGCGCTTGTGGCCGGGATCTCCTTTCGCGCTCTTGTGACCGGCGGGCTTGGCGGTTTCAGCGAGCGATCCGTGGCTCCTCGTGTCCCTCCTCGCCGCCCTGGCCCTGGCAGGCCTGCTCGCCTGGGCGCTCGCGAAGGGGTTCCGGACGACGGCCTTCGGCGTCCTGGCCTTCGCGTTTTCCTACTGCCTGGTCTCCAACGTGATCGTCCTGATCGGAACGAACATGGCCGAGAGGCTCTTCTTCGTCCCCTCGTGGGCGCTCTCGATCACGGTGGCCTCGCTGCTGGTGCCGGTCGCCGGGGCGGGTTCTCGGCTGCCGAAGCCTCGCGCATGGAAAACGATCGGAGCGTCCCTGCTGGCTGTCCTGGTGGCAGCCCTTGCGGCGCGGACCTGGGTGCGCATCGGCGACTGGCGAAGCAACCGCTACCTCATGGACTCGGTGTTGAAGTGTTACCCGCGAAACGTCAAGGCTCTCATCGTCAAGGCGGATGCCGAAGCGAGGGCCGGATATCAGGGTCTCGCAAGACAGTTCTACGACGAGGCGTTGGGGGTCCGCCCGGATTCTTCCTATGCGCTGGCCGGACTCGGCACCTATCTGGCCGATCGAGGCGAAGACGGCGCGGCCGAGCGCTTGCTCCTGGCCTGCGCCCGCAGCTCGGAGCCGATCCCCGGGGCGGTGCTCTCGCTGGCGCTGATGTACCTGAAGGGGCAGCGTTACGAGGAGGCGCTCTGGGCGGCGGATCGGACCCTGCAAGCCCGCCCCGGATTCAGCGATGCGGCAACCGCTCGCGTCGTAAGAGGAGAAGTGTTTCTCGCACGCGGGGAAGTTGCCGCGGCGCAGAAGGAATACCGGCTCGCTCTCGAGGAGGATCCCGAAAACTCCGCCGCGCATTACAACCTCGGCCGGTGCCTCGAGGCTCTCGATGACTGGGAAGGGGCGTTGAAAGAGTACAAGGCGACCGAGAGATTGGCTCCCGGGGACGAGGACGCCCTCTATGCACGAGCTCAGGCTGAGGCGAGGCTCGGCCGCCTCGAGCAAGCCCTGCAGACGACCGAGCGGCTGAAGGCTCTCCATCCGGACTTCATCCCCGGCCGGAAGCTCTGGACAGATCTCACCCGCCCGAAGGAGCGGTGAACCTCACCCCTTCCGCGGTCCTGAACCCGTCTATTTCGTCTTGGCCTCCCCCGGTTCGGCCTTGCCGCCTGTCTTCGCTCCCAGCTTCGACTCCTTTCCTTCCATGAGGGTGGACCAGCTTCCATCCTCTCCCTGGACCTCCCACTTGAAGCCATAAGATGTCGGTGAGAGCTCTTTCATGCTGTAGCGGGACTTCACTTCCTTGCCACCCATCTTCGATTCAGAGGTGAAGGACCAGGTGTCCCCTTCCACGGTTCCCTTCGCGAGCTCCGCCATCCCCATGTTGTCGATCCCGTAGTAGGAATAGGTCTTCTCCTCGGGATCGTAGCTGATGATCCCGAGTCCCTTCATAGGGCCCATCGGCCCCTTGCCGTCGGAGTGGCAGACGACCGAAAAGCCGCCGGCGAACCATTGGCAGTCGTCCGTGGAGCTGTACGTGCCTGCGGGGCCGTACGGGCTCCCCTTCATATCCGCCGAGCCGGTCCATTTCCCCACGAAATAGTCGAGCTTCTTGTGCTCGGGCCCAGGCTTGGGCATCTTTCCGGGCTCCTGGGCCAGGGCGAGCTGAGCGAGGGCCAGAATGACAATGCTGGATAGAAAGAACCGTGGCTTCATCATCTTTTCTCCTCCTGTGTTCGCGGATGCTATCAGGGGCACGGCGGCGAAACAATCTTCGACCCATGAAGGAGAAATTTTTTCGACTATGGTATGCCTGCGGAACAAAGCTGACGCCTGGCAACGGGGCCGAGAACTGAATGAATCAGCATTGGTTGCGAGACTTTGCAGCGATCAGCGCTTTTGGCGAGGGTCAGTCGGTCGGGCCCCCGGGGGCGGCAGGAATCTTGCTCATCTTCTGGGAGCAGCCGTTTCTCCGCCTGGCAGGCGGCGGAGGAAGAAGAGTGGCGGTGACGCGGACGAAGGGCAAGAGCTTCTTCCGCTCTGGCCCCGCCGGTTCCTGGATTCCGTAGGAAGGCTACCCCCCTCCCCTCCGGGAACCGGCGGGAGTTTATTCCCGTCGCCGATTCGCCAACCCCACCACCAACGCCACAGCGGCCCCGACGAGGAAGCCCCCGATGTGGGCCCACCAGGCGACCCCTCCTGCAGTGGATGCCTGGGCCATTTCCAGGGCCCCCGAGATCCATTGCATCAGGAACCAGAAGAAGAGGAAGAAGAAGGCCGGAATCTCGATTGTCGTGATGAAAAAGAGGAGGGGCACGAGCGTCAGCACGGTTCCCCGGGGAAAGAAGATGAAGTATGCGCCGAGAACTCCCGCGATCGCGCCACTCGCCCCGACTGCCGGAAGGGACGCTCTCGGCTCGGCGAAAGCATGGGCGAGGCCGGAGGCGACCCCGCATCCCAGGTAGAAGACGAGATAGGGGAGATGCCCGAGCTTGTCTTCCACGTTATCGCCGAAGATCCACAGGTACCACATGTTTCCCAGCACGTGCAGCCAGCCGCCGTGAAGGAACATCGCGGTCAGCAGCGGGAGGAAGGCGTGAGAAGCTGGTCTGTGGCCGCTCAGGCCCAGGAAGAAACGGGCGGGAACAAACCCGTTCGTCATGAGGAATGCTTCAAGGTGCGGCCCGAGCGAGACCTCGCGAAAGAAGACGAGGATATTCACGACGATGAGGGCGATGGTGATGATCGGGAAGGAGCGGGATCGGATCGAGTCGCGAAGGGGGATCACAGGCGCTCCTTGGCGAAGAAGCGGATCTTAGCAGAACCAAGAAAGGCCGCTCCGAGAGGCTTCGATCCGACCGCAACGATCGGGGTCTCGGCATGGGTTTCCACATGGTCGGCGCGCAATGGATGGCATGCAAGGCATGATTGGTCCAGACGTTGACGGAAGCGGCTCTTGAGGGTAAATTAGCGCCTTTCTCGAGAAGATAGGAGCTTTCCCATGAGAGTTTTCCCTCGCCGAGCGGCCGCCCTCGTTGGCGTCCTGATCGGTCTGTCGCTCATTTTCTCCATATCGTGCGGGCGCGGCAAAACGTCCCGATCGGAATCCGAAAAGGGCACTGCCCCCGCCGGAGCTTCCGAAAGTGCTCGGACGGCTGCGGGCGGTCCTGGGGTTCCGGCCTCGGCAGAAGGGTCCGCGACCGCGCCTCCCAGGACGCCTGGTGCCCGCGCCGCGGCGCCGGCCGCGCCAGGGCAGCCCCAGGCGCAAGGCCAGGGACAGAAGCCCCCCCAGCCGATAACTGTCGGCGAGAAGATGGTCGTCGCTCGGATCAACGGCAAAGAGATCATCGGCAAGGACCTCAACCGGGCCTACATCTCGAGCTGGCGGCAGTTTGTCCAGAGCGGCCAGATCCTGCCCGAGGATCAGCAGAGGAAGCTGATGGGACAGTTGCTGGATGCGATGATCGGCAACGAGCTTCTCCTGCAGCAGGCCGTCTCGGAGGGGATCAAGCCGGATCAGAAAGCGATCGACGAGCTCTACCACAAGATCCAGTCAGGGGCCTCTTCCGAGCAGCAGTTCCAGCAAGCTCTCCAGCAGATGGGGATCACGGCGGAAAGGCTGCGGGAACAGCTCACGAACAACTACGTGACCGACTCGTATGTCAAGAAGTTCGCCGCGTCCCACGCGAAGCAGATCGCGACGACCGAAGCCGAGGCGAAGGCCTTTTACGACAAGAACCCCGACGCCTTCACGCATCAGGAAATGGTGCACGCGAGGCACATCCTCCGTAAGTTTCCTCCCAATGTCACCGACGAACAGAAGAAGGCTGAGCGGGCGAAGATCGAGGAGGCCCTGGCCAAGTTGAAAAAGGGGGAGGATTTCGCCCAGGTCGCCCGCACATACTCTTCCGACAACACCGCGGCCAAGGGAGGGGATCTGGGATACTTCCCGAGAGGGAGGATGGTCCCGCAGTTCGAGGAGGCGGCGTTCTCGCTGAAACCGGGCCAGATCTCCGGCATCGTCGAGAGCCGCTTCGGCTACCACCTCATCCGCTGCGAGGACAAGGTCGCAGCCGGTGTGGTTCCCTTCGCGAACGTCAAGAAGCAGATCCTCGACAAGCTGAGCGAGGACAAGAAGCAGAAGGAACTGAACGCGGAGATCGACAAGCTGCGCGCGAAGGCCAAGGTGGAGGTCCTGCTGAAATTCCCCGAGAAAGAGGAGAAAACCAGCGCCTCCCAACCCAAGACCGGCGAACCCGCTTCCTCCACAGGATAGCGCTGGCGAGCAGGCCCGTCGCCGTTTCCTTGGAGTCGGGCGATCCGGCGGGGGAACGGGGGAGACCTGGGGAAGAGCCGTAGGAAACGGCACCTAGGCGCTGGCGTCAGCGGTAAGTCTTTACGGTGAATCGGTCGAGGATGGAGGACGGGACGGTGAGAATGTAGGACCGTCCTTCCTTCAGCGCATAGAGCTTTCCCACACCAGGGGCCTGCTTTCCGAAGCGGACCACCTCCTTCTTCGAGGGCTGTGCTTCGGCCACCTCCGCGCGAGCCGCCGGTGGATCGAGCCCGTAGGCGGGCAGGTCCCGCGCGGGTCCCACGATCGAATCGGCCTCGATCTCGAGAAGGCTCCTCAGCGTCTGCTCGACAGCGTCAGCCTTGGGTTTCAGACCGGACGGGATCGTGGCCTTCCACTCGCCTGGCCCGCCGCCTTCCGGTTTCTCCACCTTGGAGAGAGAGAGCTTTTCCCCCTTGGACTCGAGCTTCAGCTCGCGGGCCTCGAACTCGCTGATGGTGAATAGACGGCGAGCCCGGAAGCTCTCGGCGTCCGCGTCGATCTCCTCGAGGATCCTCTTGTGCACCTCGGCGATCCCCTCCCGTCCCGCGGCGCTGGCGTAAAGACGATCCGAGTTTCCCTCCACGGGATTGCCGATGAGCAGCTCCCCTGCAGGCTGACCGTCCCGGCGGGCGAGGCGCACCCGGTGCGCTGGCTGCTGGAGCCCGGCTTTCGATGCGACCTCCGCGGTCTCGTGGAAAGCCTCTGCACGCAGACCCGTGACTGAGGACAGCAGGCCCTGGACCTTCGACCCCTGCGCCTCGTCATCGATGGGCTCCGCCAGCCGCCAGTCTTCCCCCTGCCTGCGGAAGCGAAGGGTGCCCGCTGGACGGACCACCGTCGCCTCGCCCAGATCGAGCGCCGCGACGTCGATCAGCTGCTTCTCCCTCCATTCCGCGGGCGAGCGGTCGAGGCTCCCGACCAGCTCCCGTCCCACGAGATAGGTCCGAGCGCGCTGGCGGCTCGCGCCGCCCCCCGCGCTTGCCGGCTCCTTGTCGATCCGGAAGTAGACTCCGCCTGTTGCCGGGGCTTCCCTGCCGGCTAGAAGGCTGACGGGGCCCTTTCCCGCGTCGAAGCGGATCCGGAAGCGGGGAGGCGACAGGCCGGCCTGATCGTCTGGAGGCGCGGCGGCCGGAGTGTCGAGAGCGCGCTTGCTCTCCAGGCCCGACAGACGGTCTGCGAGGGAGTCGACCAGGAAGCCATCGGCCTTGTCCTTGGCCGGCTTGACCATCATCCACTTCTTGGACGAGCCGCCGAAGCTCCCCGCGGTCTCCTCGCGCTTCGCGCTCGGAGCGCTCCCGGAACGGGGTTCCGGGAGCGTTGACTTCTCGCGCTCGAAGCGCTCGAGGGTGCCGTCCCGATCGATCTCGATCCAGCGGATCTCGTCGGACTTGAAATCGAAGAGCCGCTTCGCGCTGCTTTCGGTTTCCTCCGAGGTCGGCCGCTTGCGTTCGTAGAAGAGAATGAAGCCGCCGAGAAACAGGGCTATGGTGACAAGCAGCAGGCTGGAGCGCCACTTCATCGCGTGGCCAGCGTCAGGAGCGGCGCTGCCACCAGACCGTGAGGCCCGCGACGGCGGCGGCCATGGGCAGCCCGAACAGCACCAGGAGGACGAGGTTCCGCGACTCTGAAGGGGAGAGGGTCAGGACGATCTGCTCAGGTGTTCTGGGCTCGATCCCGAGCAGCGTTTCCTTCTCGGAGAGCCAGTGGATCGCGTTGAGGGCGAGGTCGAGGTTCCCCAGCCTCATGGACGCGCTGTTCGTGGCGAAGTCGCTGTCCCCGAAGACGACCAGTCGGGCCTTGGGTTTGGGTGGCTTCGGCGGGTTCGCCACGGGCTGAGCCGCCGGCGGCGCCGTCGGCTGAGTCCGGGTCTGCGTGCCCCCGGCAGTCTTCTCGCCGCCTGCCTGCTTTGGCGCCTCGCCCGTCTCCTCGGCCGCCAGCGCCACTGTGACCGGGCCGGCGATGTCGTTCGGCCCCTTGGTGATACCCGTCCGAAGGGTCGAGAGGTCCCTCTCACCCCAGCCGTCCGGGGAGGTGCGCGCGATCGGCTGGACCGAGAGGTTCGAGGGCAGTGGAGAAACGGGAGTGACGGAGCGCGCGATCTGGAAGATCACGGCGGCGTCGCCGCCGAGGTTGCGCGTAACAGGGTGCGAGGGGAGGTCTCGGATGACCAGGGTCTCCGGACCCGCGCCGAGGACGATGATCTTCGGGTCCCTGTGGTCCACGACGAGGTCCGCATCGAGTGTCACTCCGTGGTCGCGCAGCATTCCCTCCAGGCCCGTCGGCTGGATGGTCCCGTCCCGGCCCAATTCCGGGTCGAGTAGCGCGAGCAGGCGCCCGCCCCGCTCGAGGTACGCGCCGATCGCCTGCGCTTCCGACTCGAGAAGGGTCCGTCTCGGACCGGCAATGACGAGCGCCGCGCAGTCATCCGGCACCTGGCCCCCGGACAGGGAATCCCACTCGGCTATGCGGTAGTTCTCGGACTTCAGGATGTCGGTCAGATGGGACAGCCCCCTCGGTCCCTGGTCCTGCGCTGCGGCCTCGCCGTGCCCCTTCATGAAGTAGACCGCGCTCTGCGAGGACTGGGTGACGGAGAGGATCGCCCCCGTGAAGGCCTGCTCTCCCTTGAAGGCCTTGATCCGGGGAGGACCTCCCATCGCCGGCGAGGAGAAGTCGTACTCGACGAACTCGGTCACATCGACCTGCTTCGACCGGCTTCCCGACTCGAACAGCACGAATCGTAGCTCCTGCTCGCTCTGCAGGCCGAACTTTTTCACGAGGGCCGCGGCACGGGTGGGCTCGCGCGCGGAATCCAGGAACTCGACCTTCAGCGCCGGGCAGGCGGCGGAGTAGTTCGCCAGCAGCTCGCGCACGCTGTCGTAGAGCTCCTGCGTGGGGGAGAGAAGCGCGGTGATCTTCACCTCTTCGTGCTTCCTCGTCACGTCCTGAAGGATCTGCTTGGTCTTGTCCGAGAGGGTGTAGAGCCGGCTGGAGGTCCAGTCCCAGCGGCGGAAGTGGCGGGCCGAGAGGTAGTTCACCGACAGCAGGAGGGCGGCGCCCGCGACGAGAGCGATCGTCGCCGAGGCGCCGAACTGCAGCCTTCTTCCCGGGAGGGTCAGCTTCGGAAGGGTCAATCTCATGGGCCGCTATGCCGCCTTGCGGATCTCGAGCGATCTCGCCGACAGGAACAGCAGGAAAAGGGTCGATGTCAGGCAGTAAACGATCAGCCGCGAATCGACGATTCCCTTGCCGAAATCGCCCGCCGGGTTCCAGAGATTGATGTAAACCAGGCCGTTGCGCAGCCACTCCGCCCGAGCTTGCTCCTCGAGGAAGACCGGGATGATGAAGAACAGGAACATCAGGGCGAAGGTCAGCATCGCGGCCACGATCTGGGAGCGCGACAGGGACGACGCCCAGAGGCCCAGAGCGACGAACGGCGCTCCGATGCAGAGCAGGTAGAGGTAGCCGGCGGCGATGGGCCACGGATCGAGCTTCGCGTAGCTGGAAAGCAGAAGAGGGTAGAGCAGGGTCGGCACCCAGAGGGAGACGTAATAGAGGTAGGCCGCGAGGTACTTTCCCCCGATCACCTGTGCCTCGGTCACCGGGGCGGTCAGCAGCAGCTCCACCGTCCCCGACCGGCGTTCCTCGGCGATCAGGCCCATGGTGATGACCGGCAGGATCAGCAGGACAAAGATCCAGAAGAAGATGTTGCGTCCCAGGAAGATCTGCATGATCGAGCCGACCGGTGCGCCTTCCCGGCTGAAGGCCTGCACGATGAGGTAGAACACGATCCCCTGGAGGAGCAGGAACGCGGCGAGGACGAGATATCCGCGAGGGGAGACGAAGTAGGATTTCAGCTCTCGCCGGCAGATCTGCCAGACGTTGCTCACGCGACCCCCTCCCTGGCCTCCTCCGCCGCGCGGGCCGCTTCCTCTTCCCCGGGCTCGCGGGTCGTGAGGTTCACGAAGATCTCCTCGAGGGTCATCGAACGCTGCGACAGCTCCAGCAGGATCCACCCCCTGGAGACGGCGAGCCGGAAGACCTCCTCACGAAGATCGCGCCCCCGCTCGAGGCCAAGCTGCGCCCGCACGTGGCCGTCCACGGCCTCGGCATCCACCGAGGTGACGCCCTCGAGACCCGCCAGCGCCTCACGTGCCTCCTCCTGGCGGAGCGGCGCCGCGTCCGGCGACTTCAACTCGACGAGCAGGCTTGCTCCCCCCTCAAGCGACTGGCGGAGCACTTCAGGCCGGTCCTGCGCGACGATGCGTCCCTTGTTGATGATGATGATCCGCCCGCAGACCTGCTCGACCTCCGGAAGGACATGAGAGGAGAGCAGGATCGTGTGCTGGCGCCCCAGTTCGGTGATCTGCGAGCGGACCTGCCGGATCTGGTTTGGATCCAGCCCGACAGTGGGCTCATCGAGGATGAGGATCGGTGGATCGTGAACGAGCGCCTCCGCCAGCCCCAGACGCTGGCGGTATCCCTTGGAGAGCTGCTCGACGATTCGATGCTGCACATCGCCGAGGCCACAGCGGCCGATGACCTCCTCGATGCGGGCTCGCGCCTGGCGGCGGGGGACTCCTTTGAGCCTGGCGCGGTAGTGCAGGAACTCCTCCACCCGCATCTCGCCGTAAGAGGGGACGTTTTCCGGCAGGTACCCGACGTTGCGGCGCACCTCCAGCGGATGCAGCTCGACATCGTAGCCCGCGACCTTGGCGGTGCCGGATGTCGGCCGGATGAACGCCGTGAGGATCCTCATCGTGGTGGTCTTTCCCGCCCCGTTCGGCCCGAGGAAGCCCACGATCTCGCCGCGCTCGATCGAGAAGTTCAGCTCCTCGATGGCGGTCGCGCCCGGGAAGCTCTTCGTCAGCGTCTCGACCTGGATCATCGGTTTTCCGGTTTCAAGCCACCCATGAAACGCGCTATTTTATGAGCCGTTTCAGACCTCCGCAAGTCGTGGGGGCCGCATCCGGGGCTCAGGGAGAGGCGTGCGGAGCCTTCTGCGTCTCTTCGGTCGTGGTCTGGAAGAAGCGGTAGTCGGTGTACTCCTGGACGAACCTCCGGTCTGTGACCTCGCGGCCTCTGGCGACCCAGACGAACTCCCGCACGTCCACGCGGGTCGGGAAGAGCATCCCGTCCCGCGAATAGTTGAACTCGACGGTCAGCTCGTAGCCGCGCGGCCGGGGCCTTGCTTTCCCCCAGGGCAGGTTGAAGGACTCGGTGTAGACCCGCCACTGCCCGGTCAGCCGCCTTTCCTGGAAGGACGGAATGGCCTCGATCCGGACGAAGTTGAACGTCCTGTCCTCGATCCAGACGGTCCCGCTCCATTCCCTCGTGTCCTGCCCCTCGACGAACGGCGCCGAGGATTCGAACTCGACAACGTGGGTCAATCGGTAGTCCTTGATCTCGCGGCCCAGGTATCGATAGTGAAGGACCCGTTGATTGCGCGGGCTGAAGAGAAAAGTCCAGGCATAGGCGTCGGGGCACGGCACCTGGAGCGTCTCCTCGCCGCCGGGCTTTCCCTCCTTGGTGAGGGTCTGCCGGATGACGTTGTAGCGCGAGCGGTCTTGATCGAAGGCGAGCAGGTAGGCGAACCGCTTGACGTTCTCGGAGGTGGCCTCGTTCTTCTGCCAGTCGTACGGAACGGTTCGGAACGTCTCATCGCAGGTGAACCGAAGGGCGTACGTCTCGTGCCGCTCGGAGGCGGCCCGGAGCAAGGGGAGCAGCTCCCGAAGCTTCGCCTCGGCATCCTCCTCGCTGGCCGGGACCTCGCGTTGGGACATCGCCGGCGAAAGCCCTCTGCCGCGGAGCTCGGGAGGGAGGCGGCGAAGGGGGGAAGGCTGACCTCCGGGGGCCGGTCCTTGTCCGGAAGGCGGCGATGCGGAAGGACCCGTCGATGGGGGAGCGGGGCCGGGGGGTGGCTGCGGCGGCTGCTCAGCGGGCGCCGCCGGCACGGCAGGGGCCGCGGCGAGGCCCGCGGAGGACGCGACCAAAGCGGCGGCCAGAGTCATGACGAAGAGGCCCAGGACCGCGCGATGAATCCTCTTTTTCTCTTTCGGCCTTTCCTTTTCCGCCGGCGGGAACTGGCGGCGACGGCGGATGAAGGAATGCTCCGCGGCCCTCCGGTGCAGATCGGCGATCTCTTCCGGGCCCAGCGCCTCCAGAAGGTAGCGGTTCTCCCGGATCTGGTCGGTGTCGGAGACGGTGGAATTATCGGTGCAGACGGCGACGGGGATCCCCGCCTCGAGGAAGCGGAAGATCGGATGCTGAGACCCGCGCTGCACCGCTCCGGTCTGGTAATTGGAGGTGATGCAGCACTCCACGAGTATTCCGTCCCGTGCGAGCCGCCTCAACAGGGCGGGGTCCGAAACAGCCGAGCAGGCGTGTCCGATGCGGCGGACGCCGAGATCATCCACAGACTGCCAGACGTAATCGGAGGAAGCGGCCTCGCCGGCGTGAGCCGTGAGACCGAGCCCCCCGGCGGCGGCAATCCTGTAGGCCTCGGCGAAAAGCCGGGGAGGGTGCCCCTGCTCGGCTCCGGCGATATCGAACCCCACGACTCCGCTCCGCTCGTGAAGGTGTTCGGCCTCGGCAATCGCCTGCCGCGCGAGGATCTTCGCGATGTGCGGGCCGTGCTGGCGCATGGCGATCACGACGAGACCGACATCGATCGGGTGATGCGCACGCGCGAGGTTCATCCCCGAGAGCACCGAGCGGATCGACTGTCTCAGCGTCATCCCGGCGAAGGTGTGGATGACGGGGCTGTAGCGAAGCTCCAGCAACCGCACCCCCCGGCGGGACGCATCGACGACGATGGCTGCCGTCACTTCCCGGATGTTCTCGTAGAACTGGGTGATCCACAGGGGGTAGTGGAACTTGTCGAGATAGGCGAGCAGCGACCGTTCCTCGGACGGCTGCAGCGCGAGCAGCTTCTTCATTTCCGCGAAAGTACGGACCGGAGCGAGACCGTGGCGGCGCATCAATGCCCAGGTCTTGCGCGGGGGAATCGAACCGTCCAGGTGCTGGTGGAGCTCCGCCTTGCGGAGCCTGGCCAGGCGGCGGAGCGTCCCGTCCATGTTGTCGCCTGGCCTCCCGGTTCGATCAGGTGGTCATGGCTGCGGCGGGGTTCTCATCGGCAGGATCCAGATCGGGGGTGTCGGCGAAGCGAATGATGGTCCGGGGAGGGTGGAGCTTGCTCACATCGGCGCGCCTCAGGGCGAGGTTGCGGTCCCCCTGGGGGCAGTCACGGCATCCGGGCGCCGTCCGGAACGCGGTCCTCATTGCGCAGTCCAAGCTGTTGTACCAGACCTGGTAGCGCCAGCAGTAGAAATCGTCCTCGGGAAACCTGAATCCACCAGCCATTTCCTGATCGCACTCGCGCCTGCACCGTCCATGGGCACGTACTCTCCACGACTGGAGCCTACCTGCCTAAAGACCAAAATTGTATCATTTTGGCCGCAATCCGCGCATACTTTCTCCTCTCCAGGAGAGCGGCCCGTGCTGGAACTCGAGATTCATACTCAGAACGGAGGGAAGAGGACCGTCCGGCTGGAAGGAGAGCCTCTGTCGATCGGTCGGGCGCACGACAACGAGCTGTCCTATCCAAACGACGCGAGCCTCTCCCGCAAGCACGCCGCCATCGAGAGGTCGGGCGAGAGCTGGGTCGTCCGCGACTTGAAGAGCAAGAACGGGACCTTCGTCAACGGCGCCCGGATCGCTGAAGGCCACACGCTGCGTGCCGGGGACCGTGTGGAAGCGGGTCAGCTCGTCATGATCTGCGGCAAGCCCAAGGAAGATTCCTCGGGCGTCGTCTTCACACCCGACGTGGATAGCCCGCTCCACGCGACGGTGATGACGAGCCTGGAACAGGTCTTCTCGTCGAAAGAGGCGAAGCCCCCCGTGCCGGCTTCCTTCGGCTCAAGCCTCGGGGGGGCCCTGCGGTTCTCCTTCGATCACCCGGCCGTGAACGCGCTCATCCGGGCGGGAAAGGAGCTGTCCGCACGGCAGCCGCTGCCGGAGCTCTTCCACCTGATCCTCGAGCTGTCTCTCCAGGCTGTCGGCGCCGAGAGGGGCGCTCTCTTGACCGTTGAAGGTGACAATCTCGTGGTGCAGGCGATGCGCGGCGAGGCGTTGAAGATCAGCACCGTCGTTCGGGACCGCGTCCTCCAGCAGAAGGTCTCCGTTCTCGTCCGGGACACGCAGATCGACGATGCGTTCAAGTGGCGGGAGAGCGTCCACGGCCAGCAGATCCGCAGCATGATGGCCGTCCCGCTTCAGACGGAAGACCGCGTGATCGGTCTTGTTTACGTCGATTCCCGCTATTTCGTTCGCGAGCTGACACCCGACGATCTGAACCTGCTGACGGTCATCGCGAACGTGGCCGCTGTGCGGATCGAGCACCGGCGGCTGGCGGACGTCGAGCAGATGGAGCGGATTCTCGAGCGGGACCTCGAGCAAGCCGCCGTGATCCAGCGCGGCCTTCTTCCCGAGCGTGCCCCATCCGTTCCGGGGCTGGACCTCGCCGGATACAACGCGCCGTGCCGGACGGTTGGCGGGGACTACTACGACTTCTTTCCCTATCCGGACGGCAGCGTCGCGGTGGTGCTCGGGGATGTCGCGGGAAAGGGAATGCCGGCAGCCCTCGGGATGTCCAGCCTTCAGGCTCGCGTGCATGTCCTTTGCGAGGACACCCGGGATCTCGCGGAGATGATGTCCCGCCTCGACAGGAGCATCGCGCGCAACTGCCCCGGCAACAGGTTCGTCAGTCTCTTCTTCTGTGTGATCGATCCCGCTGCCGCGACCATGAGGTACTGCAACGCCGGCCACAATCCTCCTCTGCTGATCCACGCTCCCGGGGGCGCCGCCTCGGGGACCGCCGGTGCTTCGAGGATCGACCGGCTCGAAGGGAGCGGGACGATCCTGGGGCTGCTGCCGGATCTGGGCTACGACGAGCGTCAGTGCCGTTTCGAGCCGGGAGACCTGGTCGCGCTGTTCAGCGACGGAGTGACCGAAGCTGTCAATCCGGAAGGGGAGCAATTCCAAGAGGAGAGACTCGGCGAGATCCTCCGATCGAGACGGCAGGATCCGGCCTCATCCGTCGTGGAGGCCGTGATGGAGGCCGTCTCGGACTGGACCGAGGAAGCTCCCGCCGCGGACGACATCACGCTCGTTGTGGCACGGCGCATCGGCTGAGCCGCCATCGCACCGGCTGACTTTTCAGAGGAGGCTCATCCGCG
>QHYA01000122.1 GCA_003223995.1 Acidobacteriota bacterium
CGGCGAAGTGAGCGGGACGTGGGTGGTCGGCCGGAAGCCGTCGTCGGAACCAGGCCTGCTCCTCTACATCATGGTCGACAACGTGGCCGCGACCGTCGACGCTGTCATTGCTCACGGAGGTGAGCTCGTGCAGCCGGTCGGAGTGGATGCGCCTGAAGTGACCGCGAGATTACGCGCATCGTTTTTGTGAGCGACATGAAGCGGGCTGTGCTCTTCTATCGAGACGTGCTTGAACTGCCCCTGAGATTCGAATCTCCCGGATGGACCGAGTTCGCAACCGATGGGGCGACCCTGGCTCTCCACGCAAGTGAAGGGTCCAGTTCCGAAAAGAACCATCGGAAACAGGTTCCAGCCGGAACGTGCCGTCCCGGTCTGAGCGTTCCGAATCTTGACGAATTCCACAAGAGGATGATCGAAAGGAACGTGCCCTGCATTCAGGAGCCGAAAGAGATCTTTGGCGCTCGGGTCGCCCAATACTTGGATCCCGATGGGCTGGCGATATCCGTCGGCGAGGAGAGGCGCGGCCGCTGAGCAGCTCTGTGTATCCTCACAGGACGCTTCCCAGCGGCAAGGCCGCGACGCGCGCACTCAGACGCTCGCGGTCCCGACCATCGTAGATCACGATCCCGAAGGGCGCCCGGCGCCCGAACTCGGCGCAAAAACGGTCGAGCGCCTTTGCGTCTGCGGAACGGAGGGTCCGGGCGGCCTTGACCTCGATCGGTAGGAGCCGGCGGCCGGACTCGATGATGAAATCGATCTCCTCCCCTGAGGCGGTGCGCCGGTAGAACACTCCGGGTTTCCGGATCTCGGTTTCGCGCCAGACAAGAAGGTCGTTGAGTACGAGGTTTTCGAGCACAGCGCCGGCATTTACCATCTCATCAATTCCATCGCGGTCCGTGACGCCGGCCAGATGCAGGGCGAGACCAGTGTCCAGAGTGTAGAGCTTGGGAGCCTTGATGAGCCTCTTGGCTCGCGCCTCCGTGAAGGGCTGCACGAGAGAGATGACGAAGGAGGCCTCCAGAACGGACAGCCAGCGCTGGGCGGTTGCTCGGCTCGTAGCAGCGTCACGAGCCAGGTCAGTGTAGTTGATCAAGCCGCCGCCACGAAGCGCGGCGAGCCGCATGAGCCGACTGAAGGCGGCGAGGTCGCCGACCTGGGTCAGGTCGCGGAGATCTCGCTGAAGGTAGGTGTCCACGTAACCTTCTAGCCAGAGCTGGCGGTCCTGCGGATCAACGGCGAGGGCCGCGGGTGGAAGCCCTCCCTCCAGAGCCTCTAGCCTCCAATCGAAGGGGTGATGCTCTCCCAGTGCGTCGAGTGCCGCGAGTGCTGAGCCGGCAGCAAGGAGCGTGGACCAGAGGGGTGGCGAGATATCCCGCCTCTTCTCGCGTGGCGTCAGGGGTCTCAGGACGAGATAGAGCACCCGGCCAGCGAGCGACTCCGCCGTACTTCGCAGAAGCAACAGGTTGGCCGAACCAGTGAGGAGAAACCTGCCGGGACGCCGATCCTCGTCCACGGAACGCTTCACGGCGAGCAGAAGCTCGGGTGCGCGCTGCACCTCATCGATCGTCATCCGGGGCGCGGAGGCGACGAGCGGCTCGGGCTCGCGCCGGGCCAGATCGAGTGCGGTAAGGCGGTCCAGGGTCACGAAGCGCCGGTTCGCGGCTTCGGGAAGCGCTTGCACGAGCGTTGTCTTTCCCGTCTGGCGCGCTCCTGTGAGCACCACCACGGGGGAACGCTTCAAGCGGTCCGAGAGCGTCGCCTCGAGAAGACGAGGAAGAGTCTTCTGCATATTGCTCACTTGATGAGCGATTATCGCTCGTAGGGTGGACTTGTCAAGTGGTGAACGGATCGGTGGGATCGCCTACGGCGTGGCCCCCAGATCCAAGAGGGATTGTCGCGAGAGGCTGTCGTCCGGCTTGATCTGGAGGGCGCGGCGAAACGACGCGATCGCCTCTTCGCGCCGCCCCTGCTCCTTCCTCAGCATGCCGAGAACGCGGTGCCCCTCCAGGAGATCGGGGTGCTTCTGGACGAGAGGAAGGATCTCGGCCTCGGCGCCCGAGAGATTCCGTGTCTTGATGAAGGCGATCCCCAGCCAGTAACGCGTCATTGGATCGTCGGGCATGAGCTCACTCGCCCGGCGCAGCAGCGGCACCGCCTCATCGTTCTTTCCGCGAAGCACCGCCAGAGCCCCCAGGAACCGGTGGCTTTCGACGCTGTCCGGCGCCACGCGGGAGAGCCGCTCGAAGACCTGTTGAGCCTCGGGAAATCGCTGCTTCGCGAACAGCAAGGGCCCCAGTGTCGCGAGGGCCGTCCTGTCATCGGGCGATTCCTGGAGCGCCCGCCGCCACAGATCGATCGCAGCTTCCACGTCGCCAAGCCGGCGCTGGTCATCGGCGGACAGCTCGAGCGCCGGGACGTGCCGCGGGTTCTTCGCGAGGATCTTCTGGGCCTGCTCGAGAGACTCGCCGTACTTCCCCATCTCGTAGAGCAGCTTGGCGGCGCGGAGAGCGTTGGCGGCAAGATCGGGGTCTCTTGCCATCGCGATGCGGTAGAGCGCCAGCGCTCCCTGCTTGTCCTCCTGGCCCTCCTTGACCCGCGCCAGCAGGCCGGCGACCCAATCGTGGGAAGTATCGTTCATGGAGACGAGCGGACCGAGGACCTTTTCGGCCTCTGCATAGCGCTTCAGCGCGAGCAGCGACTCTCCCAGCAACCTATGCAGTCTGGGGCTGTCGGGATCTTCGGCGAGAAGGGAGCGGCAGGTCTCGATCACCTCGTCGTACCTCGCCTGCCGGAAGGTCGCGCCGACATCGACGATCCGCTGGTAGAGCCCGATGAGATCCTTCGGATCCTTGCGGGCCGCCCCTGCTCCTCCAGCGGGGGCGGGCGCCGCTCCGGCGGGACCCTGCAGATACCCGAGCGACTGCAGCTTCTCGATCGTCTCCGGATCCATCTGCTGGCGGGCGGAGGCGGAGGTCCGGGACGACTCCAGCCGAGAGATGGTGGCGTCGAGGCTGGCCCTGAGGGTCGCCGCCCGTTGCGCGACCTCGGATCTCGCTCCGTTCGCTGCCGGCGCCGCTCCGGTCGCGGAGCCCCCCGCCGGCGCCACCCCGCCCGTCGATGCCCCTTCCCGCACGGCCCCGGTGGAGCCCGCTTCCGCTAGAAGGTTGCGCTGCTCGCCCGGATCGGCGCCCAGGTCGTACAGCTCGGGACGCGGCGCTTCTACGTACTTCCAATTTCCCGACCGGATCGCGTGCAGCTCGCTCCAGCCGAACTCGAGATTCGACAAGAGGCTCTCGGACAGAACCGGCGCGCTGTCCTTCCCGGCGCTCCCTGCCGGTCGAGCGCTCGCCGCACGCCCCGTCGCCAGAGGAACGAGGTCCACACCCTGGATTGGAGGATCCTTCCGGATCTCTTTCTCGAGCCCCGCGAGATCCAGAAGGGTCGGAAAGACGTCCACATCGGAGACCGGCTCGGCGATCTCGGCGCCTGCCGGAAGACGCCCAGACGCCCGCAGAAGGAAGGGCGTGCGGGTCGCCGGTTCGTAGATGAGGACTCCGTGGAAGGTCTCGCCATGCTCGCCGAGGCTCTCGCCATGATCCCCCAGGACAGCCAGCACGGTCCTGCCGGGATCGGCGGCCTCGGCGAGGCAGGAGAGGATCACCGCGAGCTGCGAATCGGCGAAGGCGATCTCGCCGTCGTAAAGGTTCCCCTCGTATCGTTCGCTGAATGGAGAGGGTGGATTGTAAGGCGCATGCGGGTCGTAATAGTGGATCCAGAGGAAGAACTTCTTCCCTTTGCGCGCGGCGATCCAGGGAAGCGCCGCCTCGTTCACCTTTGCCGCGTTTCGCTGGACCACGTCCTTGTCCACCGG
>QHYA01000123.1 GCA_003223995.1 Acidobacteriota bacterium
GGAGGGGATCCGGGACGGGATCTCCGCCTCTCACGAGACAGTGATGAAGATCCGCGACGTCCGCACGCAGGTCAAAGAGCTTGGGGAGCGGGCCGAGCGGCTCGGCAAGGGGGACGGATTGCAGAAGCAGGCTGCGGGGCTCGCGGAGAAATTGACCGCGCTGGAGCTGGAGCTAACGAATCCCGAGATCAAGGCCGACGAGGACTCGCTCAACTACGAGCCGAAGCTCGATCACGACTTCGCGTACCTCGCCGCGGTCGTCGCCGCCTCGGACCGCAGACCCACGGCGGGCTCGAACGAGATGTACCGCCAGCTCAAGGGCAGGCTCGACGCGGTGATCGCGCGCTTCGAGGCCCTCCTCGCCTCAGACGTCCCGGAGTTCTCCCGAGCGGCGGAGGAGATCCGGCTGCCTCGGATCGCCCCCGCGCCCAAGATCGATCCGCGATGACCGGGGCTTGTGGAGAGACCTCCTCGGGCTCTTGCCCTCGAGGCGGTGATGCAGACATCGGCGCTATTGGCCTACCCCACCCGGGTTTTGCCCATCCCGAGCATCCCGAGCCCGGAAGCAGACATCCACCACGTTCCTCAGGTATTGCTCGTCGGTGAGCCCTGCGGTCGCTTCCTCCGGAAAGGCGACGAGCCGGCGGAAGGACTCCGCCAGCAAGGAGCAGAGGCGGAGGCGCGCCGCGTCGTCCAGCTCGTCACGCCGGAGCAGGAGCTGGAGCGCGATGGAGGCTTCGCGGGGGCTCACTTTCTGGCGGAGCCGGGCCGCAAGGTGCGGCGTGTCGCGGAAGGAATTGTATTTCCGGGGCAGCACCTGGTCGAGGTCGGGAGCCTCGATGCCCTTCAGGAGCACGACGACCGTCCCCGCGGCGATGTCCCCGAGGCGCTGGGCACGCCGGGAGAAGAAACACGCCGCGCCCCCGACGAGATAGAGACCCGGCAGGAGGTCCACGGCTCGCAGCAGGTTTCGGAGGACGACCTGCGAGGGTTGCAGCTTGAGCCCCTCCTCGTCCATCACGCGAAGGCCGAGCAGACGCTTACCGAGAGTCTGGCCGCGGAGGCGCCACTCCAGGGCCATCCCGTACCCGATCGACACACCCGAATAGAGCAGGACAGCCAAAGCGGTTCCGATCGAGGGAGAGAGCAGCCCCACCGTGTGAACGATGACCTGCGTCAGCGCCGCGCAGGCGGCGGTGATGCAGCAGACATCGATGAGCCAGGCCAATCCGCGTGTCACGGGGCCCGCAAGCGGCAGCGAGAAGAGAACCCCCTCCGGCGTGCGGATCGGCAGGGATCGTTCGCGCGCGCTTGCGATCATCCTTCGGCCCTCCGACCGGAAGCGAAGAGGAAGAGGATGAGCGCGATCAGTTCGACCCCCCCGAAGACGATCTTCAGCGCATACGGCAAGGCGGGCTCGTGAACCTGCGACAGGAAGGCCTCGACGAGAGCGGCCCAGGCGAGCAGGGCGGCGCAACCGCCGAGCAGCGCCACAAGGTCCGGGCCCAGGCGCCGCAGTCGCGCTCGGGCCCCCGCCCCGCCTCCCCCGAGCAAGGCCCCTCCGAGCAGCAACCCCGCCTGCCCGGCGATCAGCAGGGCCGGAATCTCGATCGAGCCGTGCGGCAACAGCCAGCCGGCGAGGAAGGCCGTCTGGCCGGAGCGAATGTAGTCGAGCGCCACCGCCCCAAGGATGACCCCGTTCCAGAAGAGAAGGATCATCGTTCCCAGGCTGAAGGTGACCCCGAGGGCGACGGCGAAGATCGCGATCCGCGTGTTGTGGCTCGCCAGCTGCGCGGAAAACTCTGCCGCCCGCAGCCCCGGCCCTTCGGCCGATTTCTCCTCCTCCGCGACGCGGCGCGCCGGATCTCCCTGAAGATTCCCGAACGGGATGAGGGCCTCCTTCGCCTGGGGGTCGAGAACCAGGGCAAGCATCCCGAAACCGCATCCGAGAAGGGTCAGCGCGATGGCCAGGGAAAGAGCTCCTGCGTGGCGGCGGACGGTCCGGGGGAACGAGATGGCGAAGAACCGGAAAGGGCGAAAGCGCCCCCGCCTCCCGCGAACCTCGTGCACCTCTCCGTAGGCCCGCGCCACGAGGGACTCGAGGTAGGCGCGCAACTCCGGCTCGGCAGTGAACGTCGTCACGCGGGCGAGGTCGGAGGCGGTGCGCCGGTAGAGCCGGTGGAACCGGCGCGCCGCCTCGAGCTCCATGCGGGCGGCCGGGTCCTGCTCGAGCCGCTCGAGCAGCGTCTGAAGCTCCGACCAGAGCGGCCGCCCCTCGGTGATGAACCGTTGGAGGTCGATGATCACAGCAACTGGCGTCCTTTGACGCGGAAATATTGCTCGAGCAGAAGCTGGGGGACCTGTTCGCGTTCGAGGAGGGCCGAGGGGACGCCCCGCCCGCGCAGCCGGGCCCCCAGCTCGAGCAGTTCGCTCCAGACGAGATGCCCTGCGAGGCGCCGGTAGATCTCGTCGGTGCCGGACACGGCGGAACCCGAGAAGAGCGGCCAGGCGCCTTCCGGGCGGAGCTGGTTGACGAGCACGAGGTGCTGCGTCGAGACGATCGCGATCGCCCGGGCGAACCGTTCGGCCAGCGCGGGATCGTCCAGGCTCGTCAGGACGAACAGCAGCGCCCTGCGGCGGAGCCTCGTCCGCAGGAACGCGAACAGCTCTTCGAAGTCCGGGTCCACCAGGCGCGGGTGAAGCGTGACGAGCGCTTCGCGTATCGCGCGGTGCTGGGCGCGTCCGGTCCCGGCCCGGACGAAGGAATCCATTCCGTTCGAGAAGACGACGAGGCCATAGCGATCACCCTGCCGCTCGGCCGCCAGAGACAGCACGAGCGCCGCCGTCACGAACCGGTCGAGCACCGTCAAGGCCGGGCGATCCTCGACCCCGGGCGGCGACGCGGCCCCGGCCTCGCCATCCGCCGACTCGTGCACGGGAAGAGGCTGTGCTCGGCCGGAGGGTCGGGCGCTGAGCCGCGAAGCGTCGATCACGACGTACACCTCCTGCGTCCGCTCGACCTGGAAGAGCTTCGTGATCGGACGGCCGCGACGCGCGGTGGCCTTCCAGTGGATGTCCTCCATGGCGTCCCCGGGAACGTACTCGCGGAGCTTCTCGAACTCGCGGCCCTTGCCGACCGGACGCAGGGCGCGCAGTCCGGCGCTCCCCCGTCCGAGGAACAGGGCCGCCACGGAGCGGCGCTCCCGGAGCAGTGTCGGATAGACCCGCACCTCGATGCTGACCGGCAGGCTCGCCCTCACACTCCAGAATCCCAGGAGCGAAGGCGATTCGATGACGCAGGGCCCGGCCTGGTAGACGCCGCGCCGGACGGAAACGCATGACCATCGCAGGCGCGCGGATCCGGCCGCGGGGAGAGTTGCGCCGGTCTCCGGCTCATCGAGCCGAAGGGGCTCATCGACGACGAGTCCCGCTCGGAGCACCCTGCGCCGGGGTTTCTCCCCGTGAAGGTCGATGTCGATCGGCGCGGGTCTTCCATCCACCAGGCGCACGACCTCCGGAGCGGAAGCCCGGACGTCGGCCAGTCCTTCTGCGCCGAGCACGGCATCGAGGGCGGCGAGCAGCAGCACGGCCCCCAGGAGCGCGAGTGAGGCTCCGAGCGCCTCCGGGACCACAGCCGCCAGTGCGCCGGCCGGAAGCCCGACTACCGCGACCCCGACGAGGAGGCGGCGGCGGGGGACGATCATGCCCGCTCTCTCATCTCGACGCTGTCACTGGACCCGCATCGGGCCTCCGTCTCATCGAGGCACCGCCACCTCCCGAAGCACCCGCTCGACGACCTCCCGCGCTGTTAGTCCCTCGATCTCGAATTCGGGGCGCAGCACGAGCCGGTGCTCGAGCACGGGGAGGGCCATCCCCTTCACGTCGTCGGGCGTCACGAAATCGCGTCCGGCCAGGGCGGCGGCCGTGCGGCTGGCCAGCAG
>QHYA01000230.1 GCA_003223995.1 Acidobacteriota bacterium
TCAGGCCTCCTCGCATGCCGGCGGCAGCGATCTGCACGAGATCTTCGGCGTGCGGGCCGAGGACGTGAACACCCAGAAGCCGCCCCGTCCCTTTCTCGTAGACGACCTTGACGAGACCCTCGGTCTGCTCCCTCACTCCCGCGGCGGGGTTGTTCGAGAAGGGGGATCGGCTGATGGCCACCTCCAGTCCATTCGACCGAGCCTCTGACTCCGTCATCCCAACCTGCCCGAGGGCAGGGATCGTGAAGACCGCCGTCGGCAGCAAATGCAGATCGACCTTCTGCTCGTTCCCTTTGAGGGCGTTTCTCGCCGCGATGGGCCCCTCGTACCAGGCGACGGGCGTGTGCTGCGGCTGGCCGATGACGTCTCCGGCGGCGTAGATCTGGGGCGCGCTGGTCGACTGGAGGAACTCGTTCACCTTGATCCCTCCGCGGTCCAGCTCCACCCCCGCCTTCTGTAGGTCGAGACGGGAGGTGTTCGGCGGGCGTCCTGTCGCGATGAGCACTTCATCGGCCGGGAAGCCTTCCGCGCGGCCTTCCAGGACTGCCTCCACCGTCCGGTCCCCGGCGATCCGCACGGGGCCCGCCCCCGTGTGGAATTCCATCCCCGCCTTGCGGCCGATCTCCAGCAGCGCGTCTCGCATCTCTCCGTCAGCGCCTGGGAGGATCTGAGGGCCTCTCTGGAGGATCGCGACGCGCGAGCCCGCCATCGCCGCGCAGAAGCCCAGCTCAATGCCGATCACCCCTGCTCCGATCACGACCAGCCTCGACGGCAGCGACCTGAGTCCCCGACCAGCAGCTCGTACGGGCCGGTGAAACGGGCAACCCCCTGCAGCACGGCGATATTCCGCTTCTCGAGGGACTGCTTTTTCCCTTTCGACCAGCTCTCTATGATCCCGTCCTTTCGGTCGATGACGGCCGCCCAGTCGAGCCGTGCCCCCTCGATGCCGGCCAGGCCGAGCTTCCCCGCGTTCCTCGTCCGGCGGAACAGATCGACGGTGCTCACGAGCACCTTCTTGGGGATTCACCCCTTTCCGAGGCAGGTGCCCGCGAAACCGTCCTCCTCGACCAGGGCCGTGCGCGCGCCGAGGGACACGGCCTTCTTGGCGGCGTTCGTCCCCGCCGTCCCCGCACCGATCACCAGCATCTCGTAGTCCATTTGTTTGCTCCCCCTGAGCGTTCTCCGCGCCCGTGGGTTCCTGTCCCCCGATCGGAAAGAGCGTGCCCGCCGGGCATCCTCACCTGCAGCACCGGCCCCGACATCGGCTCCCTTTCGTTGCACGGGAGGCGAAGAGGGTTTCAGAGCATGCGGTAGAGCGTGCGCCTGTCGATGCCCAGGGTTCGCGCCGCGGCGGCCTTGTTCCCCCTGTGCGCTTCCAGGACGCTCCGGACATAGGCGCGCGAGACTTCGGCCAGAGGCAGCCCCTGTGCGGAGCCGTTGCGAAGCATCCGCTGGAAGTCGGTCTCCGTCGTCGTGAACATCAGGTCCTCGGCAAGGATCGTGTCGTAATCGGTCAGCGCGACGGCCCGCTCGATCATGTTGGCCAGCTCGCGCACGTTGCCGGGCCAGTCGTAGGCGACCAGACGCCGGAGCGCGGCCGCCGAGACTCCCCGGATCGGCCTGCCGAGCCGGACGCAGGTGCGCTGGAGCAGGCTGTCGACGAGCGGGATGATGTCCTCGCGGCGCTCCCGCAGGGGAGGGATCTCCATCCGGATAACGTTGAGGCGATAGTAAAGGTCCGGGCGGAAACTCCCTTCGCGCAGCAGCGTCTCCAGAGGGCGGTTCGTCGCGGCGATCACGCGGGTATCGACGGCCACTTCCTCCGTGCCGCCCACGGGCCGGACGTGTCCTGCCTCGAGGGCCTGGAGGAGCTTCGCTTGGGTGTCGAGAGAAAGCTCCCCCACCTCGTCGAGGAACAGGGTCCCGGTCCCGGCGGCCGCGAACAGCCCGCTGCGGTTCTCGCGAGCGTCGGTGAAGGCGCCCTTCCGCACGCCGAACAGCTCGCTCTCGACGAGGCTCTGAGGCAGCGCCGCGCAGTTCAATTGGAGGAAGGGGGCTTCGCGTCGCGGGCTCTTGTCGTGGATGAGGCGCGCGACGGCCCCTTTGCCGCAGCCGCTCTCTCCGGTCAGGAGAACGGTGGAGCCGGAGAGCGCGGCTCTCCGGGCGAGATCCAAGACCTTCCTCATCGCCGCGCTCTTCGCCACCAGCTGGCCCGGCTCGACCACGGGAAGGTTCGTCCTCAGACGGATGATCTCCCGGCGCATCTGCCTCTCGCGGAAGGCGCGCTCGATGGCCAGCAGAAGGACCTCGATCCTGAATGGCTTGGCCACGAAGTCGCAGGCTCCCGCCTTCACGGCCTGGACGGCAAGGTCGATGCTGCCGAAAGCCGTGATGAGGAGGACGAGCTGGCCATGCTTCTCCGCCTGGATCGCTCCGAGCAGGTCGATGCCCCGCATCTCGGGCATCTCGACGTCCGCGATGATGAGGTCGAAATCCGTCTGCTTGATCCGCTCGAGGGCCTCCCGGGGGGAATGCATCCCCGCCGTCGTGTAGCCCTCCTGGAGCAGCTCCTCGGTGAGGTAGTCCACGACGCCCGGATCGTCGTCGAGGACCAGTATCCGTTCCTTTCGCGACGGCTTCTTCACGCCACCTCTCCCTGTTCTTTCTCTTCCCATTCGGGCCGGCGCAGGGGCAGATCGACCGTGAAGCGGCTTCCCCGCTCCGGTGTCGATGCGGCGGAGACGCTCCCGCCGTGCTGCAGGACGATCGCCTTGACGACGGCGAGACCCAGCCCCGTTCCTCCCTGGGCGGCCCTGGTGGTGAAGAACGGCTCGAACAGCTTGTCCAGCACATCGGGCGACATCCCGCAGCCGCTGTCCTCGACCACGAGGCGCGCGGCGGGAACTCGGGTTCCTTTTTCTCGTGGCTCCAGCACCGACCGCTGAATGCTGATCGCGATCTTTCCCCCGGGCGGGGTCGCCTCCAGCGCGTTCTTCAAGAGGTTCAGGATGACCTGCTGGATCTGATCCACGTCGAGGACGGCCGGAGGCATCCTTTCCTCGCAGCGCAGCTCGAGTGAAACGCCGAGCCGGCGAGCGGAGAAGTCGACGAGGTCGAGCACAGCCTCGACCGGCCTGCGGAGGTCGGTCTCGCTCAGGTTCACGGCCCGGCGGCGGGAAAACCTCAAGAGCTGCTCCACGATCCGGGCGATCCTGTCGGTCTGGTCGGCCAGGATCTCGGCGTTCTTCCGGACGTCCTCGGGGCTGTGAGGGCGGGTCAGCAATGCCCGGGCTCTACCGTTCATGATCTGGAGCGGAGAGCCGATCTCGTGGGCCAGACCGGCTGAGAGCTGTCCGATGGTGACAAGCTTGTCCACCTGCTGGAGGCCTCGTTCGAGACTGTTCCTCGACTCCACCTCGCGGGCGATCCGCTCGCGAGCGCTGCGGAGGTCGGCCACGAGCGAGTCGAACTCGCCCGCCAGCGCCCCGACCTCGTCATGTCGGGAGGAGGCAAGCCCGGCTGTGAGGTCCCCCGAGCGCAGCTTTCGCATGGCCTTGGCCATCACCGTCAGAGGGCGGGTGACGTAAACGATCCCGAGAAAGAACTGCAAAGCGGTGGTGGCAAGAACGAGGAGAATGACCGAGAGCACGATCCCACGGCGCGTATCGATAAGGTCCCTCCGCAACTCGTCGAGTGACCTGATCAGGACGAGGCCTCCCGCAGGAGATCCGTCCTGGTTCGCCAGCGGCAGGCCGAGCACGACCCGCCCTCTCCCGGCCCCCTCGTCGAAGCGGAGGACTGGGCGCCCGGTCGCGATGGTCTCGAATCCGGCTTGCTCGGGAAACCCGGCAAGGGCGCTGCCAGGAGACTGGGCCTTCAAGTTTTTTTGCCGGTCGAAGATGAGGAAATCCACGGTGGGGTCGATCACCTCGAGCGAATCGAGCGTTTGCTGGATGTCCTCGAACTGCCTGTCGCGGAGGGCATTCTCGACCGCGACCTTCACGGAGGTCCCGAGCAGACGGATCTCTTTCTCCACGGCCTTCCGGAGATCCTGGCTTTCCTGCCGGAGCTGCATGATCCCGTGGAGGCCCGCGATGACGAGACAGGTCGCACTGAGGCCGAGGGTCATCTTCGTCGAGACGCGCATGATGGCTCAACCGCCCTTCGTATTTAGGGTGTCCCTTCCCCGGTGAGGCCACAATGTACGACATGTGGCGAGGATGTCTAGGTCTGGGCCGAGCCGGTGCCTACTTTTCGCCCCGGTTGCAACAGATAACTTGAAGGAATTAAATGAGTTGAATTCATGTCTGGTGCTACCGGCACGGGAATTGCTCTTTCGACCCCGGCCGCCATGCGTAACATTAAACTGCTTCTCGGTACCCTCCTGGTTGCTGCCCCGCTAGTGGGATGCAGCGTCACGCGCGGCGGCCCATCCCCTCTTTCCCCTTCGGACCCGCCTTCAGAACCTTATTCCGAGCGCGCAGCGCCGGGAGACAACTTCGTCCACGTCCCTCAGGCATCCCTGAAGTTTCTGACCGTGGAGGCGGTCGAGGGGCGAGAGAACTCATTAACCATCAGAGTACCGGCGCGGGCTGCTTTCCGGGACGGCGCCCTTTCGGAGGTAGGTCCCCCCCTCGCGGGAAGGGTCGTCACCGTCCGGGTGAAATCCGGGGATCACGTCCGGATCGGTGAGCCCCTGGTAACCCTCGCCTGCCCCGAAGGGGCGACAGCGCGAACAGCCCTGGCAACGGCCCGGGCGTCCCTGAAGGAGGCCCGCGCCGCGCTGGATCGTGAGACGCGCATGATCGAGGAAGGGGTCGGCACCGAGCGAGAGAAGCTGGAGGCGGAGCTGCGGTTCGCCTCCGCACAGTCAGAGGTCGATCGCGCCCAGGCCACGAGCTCGATCATCGGCGCAGGGGAGGGAGCCGAAGTGGTCGTGCGCTCCCCGATCGCCGGCAGCGTCCTCACGATCAAGGCCTCCAGCGGCGCCGCTGTCGAGCCGGGTGGAGAGCCGCTCGTCGAGATCGGCGATCCCTCGGCGCTGTGGATCGTCGCCGATGTTTCCGAACGCGAGCTGCCTCTCGTCAGGGAAGGAACCGGCGCCCTCGTGGAGCTGTCCTCCGTCCCCGCCCTCCTGCGTGCCCGGGTCGTCTCCGTCGGGACCGCGGTGAGCAACGGCTTGCGGACCGCGCCGGTGCGGATAGAGCTGGAAGAGAAGCCCGCAGGCCTGCGCCCAGGCATGTTCGGGAGAGTTCGGATCGAGTCGGCCGCGGTTGGACCGACGCTCCCAACCGAGGCCGTCCTGATCAAGGATGGCAAGGACTCGGTTGTCTACGTCGCGAAGGACGCCCTGACGTTCGAGCGGCGCGCGGTGGTCGTTGGACAGTCGATCGAGGGGCGGGTTCAGGTGATCTCGGGGCTGTCCCGGGGCGAACGTGTGGTCGTGAGGGGAGCGTTGCTTCTCGATGGCGCCGCCGAACAGCTCCTCTGAGCTGGTGTCCGATCCGCAGGGTTTCCGCCGGTCGTGCTCCGCCCCCTGATCGATTTCTGCATTCAGCGCCGCCTCCCCGTCCTGGCCCTGACAGCGGGGATCGGCCTCTACGGCCTGCACGCCTACCGGCACACATCCATCGAGGCCTATCCCGACGTCACGAACATCCAGGTCAACGTCATTGCCCAGATGCCGGGACAGGCTCCGGAGGAGATCGAGCGGCAGGTCACCGTTCCTCTCGAAAGGGTGCTCAACGGCACGCCCGGCATGATCCTGCTGCGCAGCGAGAGCTTGTTCGGCCTGTCGCTGATCTGGCTGGTCTTCGAGGACGACGCCGACGGTTTCAGGTCCCGCAGCCTCGTCAACGAGAGGCTCACGGAGGCCAACTTGCCGGATGGAGTCGTCCCCCGCCTGGCGCCTGACGACACCCCCTTGGGGGAGATCTACCAGTACCACGTCGTGAGCGACCGGCACACTCCGACCGAGGTCCGATCGGAACAGGAATGGAACATCGCTCGGGTTTTCCGGCAGGTGCAGGGAGTAGCCGATGTCGTCAACTTCGGAGGCTACCTCAAAGAGACCCACGTCCTGGTCGATCCCGCCAGGCTCTTGGCCCACGATCTCACGCTGGCGGAGCTCAACGAAGCGCTCGAGCGGTCCAACAAGAACGTGGGGGGAGGCTTTCTCCGCAACGGCGATCAAGAACTGGTCATTCGCGGCGTGGGGTACCTGAGGGATCCCCACGAGATCGCCGACACCGTTCTGCGCAGCGAGAACGGAACGCCTGTGACGGTCAGGGACGTGGCGGCGATCGTCGTCTCGCACACTCCCCGGCGAGGAACCGTCGGCTACAACCTCGAAACCGAGGTCACCGAGGGCTTCGTGCTGCTGCGGAGGGGAGAGAACCCGTCCGATGTCCTCGAAGGTGTGCACCAGAAGGTCAAGGAGCTGAACGGACGCATCCTGCCCGAGGGGATGCGCATCGAGCCCTTCTACGATCGGTCGACCCTCGTCGGGCTGACCTTGTCCACCGTCCACCACAACCTGCTGTTCGGAGCGTTGCTGGTGGCCGGGGTCGTCTGGCTGTTCCTGCGCAGCCTGCGTTGCTCGCTGATCGTGGCCGCAGTGATCCCGCTCGCTCTGCTGACCGCGTTCATCGGACTCCGCATGCTAAGACTTCCGGCCAACCTGATCTCGATGGGTGCGATCGACTTCGGCATCCTCGTGGACGGGGCCGTGGTTCTGGTCGAGAACGTGCTGCGCGAGACGGGGGAGCGCCGACCCGCGAAGCGGCGGGAGATGCTCGCCCTGGTCACCCGCTCGGCCGTCGATGTCGCGCGCCCCACGTTCTTCGCGATGGCGATCATCATCGCCGCCCTCATTCCCGTTTTCACGCTGGAGCGAGTGGAGGGGCGCATCTTCCGCCCGCTGGCAATGACCTACAGCTTCGCCCTCGTCGGCGCGCTGGTCTTCGCGCTGACGACTGTTCCGGCCCTCTGCGCTCTGCTGCTGAGACCGCGCGACGGGGAAGCCGGCGATCCGAAACTGCTCGGACGGCTGCGGGCCCTGTACGGCCGGGGCCTTGCCTGGTTGCTGGGTCGCAGGCTGGTTGCCACCGGTGGCGCCCTGGCGCTGCTCGCCCTCGGCGGGCTGGTTGCTATGCGGCTGGGAAGCGAGTTCCTTCCCGAGCTCGACGAGGGGGATTTCGTCATCTTCGTCGAGATGCCGCCGAGCATCTCCTTGGAGAAGGGGAGCGAGCTCCTGCTGGAGATCCGCCGGCGGCTGCTGGAGTTTCCGGAGGTGATCGAGGTGATGAGCGAGCAGGGCCGCCCGGAGGACGGGACCGACGACGAAGGGGTCAACATGAGCGAGACGTTCGTCCATCTCAAGCCCCATGGGAAATGGCGACGGGGCTGGGACACCGAACGCCTCGTCGAGGGCATGCGGGTCTCGCTGACGGAGATTCCGGGAGTGAGGTACAACTTCTCGCAGCCGATCAAGGACAACGTCGAGGAGGCGGTCAGCGGGGTCCGCGGGAAGGTGGTCCTGAAGGTCTTCGGAATCGACCTCGGGGCGATGCGCCAGACGCTGGAAAAAGCCAAGGCGGCCCTGGAGAAGGTTCCCGGGGTGGTCGATCTGGATCTCTACCGCGACTCCAGCGTCCCGCAGCTCCAGGTCCGCCTGGACCGCTCGTCTCTGGCGCGGGCTGGGATCACGGTGGGAGCGGCCCAGGACGTCATCGATACAGCTCTCGCTGGCCGCGTGACCACCGAGCTGTGGGAAGGGGAGCGGCCCGTGCCGGTGCGCGTCCTGCTGCCGCTGTCAGAGCGGTTCGACCCTGCGCGGATCGGCTCGATCCTCGTGCCCGCCGCGAACAGCAGTCGCATTCCACTCGGCGAGCTCGCCCATATCGAACTCAGCGGCGGCCGCGCCGCGATCTACCGAGAGGGGAACAGCCGCTTCCTGGCCCTCAAGTTCAACGTCGCGGGGCGGGACATGGGATCGGTCGTTCGGGAGGCGATCGCCGCAGTCGACCGCGAAGTGAAGCCGCCAGAGGGGCATTACTTCGTCTGGGGCGGCGAGTTCGAGAGCCAGGCGCGAGCGATGCAGCGTCTGGCGATCATCGTCCCCATCTCATTCCTTGTCGTTTTCGCTCTCCTCTATATGGCCCTCCAGTCGATGCGCAGCGCAGCGACGATCCTGCTGATGACCCCCTTCGCGATGACCGGTGGGGTGTTCGCCCTCTTCCTGGCCCGGATCAATCTCTCGGTCAGCGCCGCCGTCGGCTTCATCGCGCTGCTGGGTCAGGTGTCTCTGGCGGCGCTACTGGTCATCAGCGCGGTGGACGGGCGGCGTCGGGCGGGGGAGGACACGAATGGGGCGCTGCTTCAGGGCGCGACCAGCCGCTTCAGAGCGGTCCTGATGACAGCGCTGCTGGCGATTTTGGGCCTGACTCCGATGGCGCTGTCGAGAGGGGTCGGCAGCGAGATCCAGCGCCCGTTCTCCGTCGTCATCATCGGAGGCCTTTTGACCTCCGTCGTTGTGACGCTGTTCTTCCTGCCCGTCCTCTACACCTACCTGGCTCGCCGCGGCCCTGCCGTCCCCCAAGAGATCGATCTCGAATGATCGGTCTCGCGCTTCTCCTTGGCGCCGCCCTCGCGGGGACGGCCGGCTCTGCCGGCATGGCCGGTGAACCGGAGTCGTTTGGAGTCTCCGCTGTCGCCGGCATGCCGGAAACGGTCACGCTCGAGCAGGTTCTACAGCTCTTGCGAAAGAAGAGTCCGCGCTCCGCGGCCGAGCGGGCGCTGGTCGAGGTGGCCCGGGCCGGCGTCGTGGCCGCCGGCGTCCTGCCGAATCCGTCCTTCGACTACGGATGGAACCACCTGGTCAGCGGCACCAACACCGGCTCGGCCACGGTGAACCAGCTCGCAGCGGACCAGCCGCTGCTGCTGTTCGGTCAGCGAAGGCAGAGGCGCCGCTCGGCGGAGCTGGGGGTGAGGCTGGCCGAATCGCGCTTCGCCGAGAGCTACGCGGAGCGGGCTCGCGAGGCGCGGGAGCGGTTCACCAGCCTGCTGGCGCGGCAGGAGAAACAGCAGCTGCTGGAGGAGTCTTCCGAGGACCTCCGGCGCGTGGCGCGCGTCGTGGAGAAGCGCGCCGAGGCGGGGGACAGGAGCCGCTACGATGCTTTGCGGATCGAGGTCGAGGCGCGCGAGGTGCAGACGGCGCTCGCCGACGCCCGGGTCGACGTCGAGGATGCCTCGGGGCGGCTCGCGGCGCTGCTCGGTTTTCCCGAATGGCGGCCCCGGGCGGTCGGGGAGCTGCGACCGGCCGCTCCGGGCGATCCGAACTACATCGACACTGCCGATATCGAGGGTCTGTGGAGCCGGGCACAGCAGCTCCGGCCCGCGCTGGTTGCGGCGAAGCGCAGCGAGGCCGCCGCGCGGGCGGATCTGGACCTCGCCCGGCGGGAGAGGCTCCCCGTGCCTGTCCTTTCCGCGGGCGCGGCGCTCGGACAGGACGCGGGGAACACCACTGCGGTCGCCGGGCTCAGCTTTCCTCTGCCCTTGTTCGATCGGGGGCAGGGCCCATCGCGCGCGCACGCGCGCAGCAGCACGCGGCGGAGCTGGAGCTCCAAGCGCTGAGGGAAGAATCCCACGCGGAGCTTCAGAGCTGACCAGCGTCCGGCAGATCCATCTCGACGATCTGGAGGCCGTGAAACTGGCCGAGATCGACTCGCTGTTCCTCGCGGGGATCATCGACACGGACTGACGGGCCTGCGGCGGAAGTGAGATGTACTGAGATAATGCCCGTGTGCCCGAGCTTTCTCGATTCGTGGACGAGCTCGCCGGGGAGCTGAGGCATGAAGAGATCGCCCACCGGGCCTACCTGCCGCCCCAGCCTCCCCGCTTCGCCGAGCCCTCGACAGCGCTGCCCGCCCCCATCCGCTCCGTGCTCGAAAGGCTGGAGGTGGAGCGGCTGTACTGTCATCAAGCCGAGGCCCTCGATCTCGTGCGCCGCGGCCAGGACGTGGCGGTCGTCACTCCGACCGCCTCGGGCAAGAGCCTCGTCTTCTACCTTCCGATCATCGAGGCCGTGCTCGCGGAACCGGGCAGCCGCGCCCTGTGCCTGTTCCCTTACAAGGCCCTCGAGCAGGATCAGCTCCAGACCCTCCAGTCGCTGGGCCAGGGGCTGTTCTCGGGAGTGCACCTCTCGGCGGATATCTACGACGGCGACACGCCCGCCAGCCGCAGGAAGAAGATCAAGGCGGCCCTGCCCGATGTCCTCATCACCAACCCCGACATGCTCCACGTGGGGATCCTTCCCTACCACGGAGAATGGAGGGAGTTCTTCGCGCATCTGCGATACGTGGTCGTGGACGAGCTGCATGTCTACAGGGGAATCTTTGGAAGCCACCTGGCCCAGGTCATGCGGCGCTTATGGAGGATCTGCGCGCGCTGCGGGTCGCGCCCGCGCCTGATTGCCTGCTCGGCCACGGTCGGCAATCCGCTGGAGTTCGCCTCTGCCCTGACCGGCCGCGCTCCGGCCGTGGTCGCCGACAGCGGCGCGCCGCGCGCTGGAAGGCACTTCCTGTTCATCAACCCGCAAGGCTCTCCTTATACCGCCGCCACCTCCGTGGTCGCGCGGACGGTCGAGGCCGGCTACAAGACCATCGCCTTCACGAAGGCGCGCAAGATCACCGAGCTGATGCACTCCTGGCTGCTTCAGTCGCACCCCCGGCTGCGCGGGAAGGTCGCTTCGTACCGGGCAGGATACCTGCCGGAAGAGCGGCGGGAGATCGAGCGGCGGCTGTTTCGCGGAGAGCTGTGGGGGGTGGTCTCCACGTCCGCCCTGGAGCTGGGGATCGACGTGGGGGAGCTGGATGTCTGCGTGCTCGCCGGCTATCCGGGCAGCGTCATGTCTTCCTGGCAGCGCATCGGCCGTGTCGGCCGGCAGGGACGCGAGTCCCTGACCGTTCTCGTCGCGTTGCCCGACGCCCTCGATCAGTACTTCATGAAGAGGCCGTCGGAGTTCTTCGAGCGCCCCTTCGAGCGGGCCGTGCTCGATCCCGACAACCGCGAAATCGCCTCGGCCCATCTCGTGTGCGCCGGCGCCGAGGCCCCTCTGAACTCCTCCGACGCGGCTTTCTATCCGGGCTCCGGCCCGCTGTTCGAACGGCTCGTGCACGAGGGGCGGCTCCTGCGGGATGCCTCGGGGGAGAACCTCTACTCTCTCAAGCGCCGTCCCCACCGTGAGGTTTCGCTTCGCTCTGCGGGAGAGTCGTTCGCGATCGTGGACGCCGGCACCGGAAGGACCATCGGCTCGATCGACGGAGTGCGCGTCTTCCATGAGTGCCACGAGGGGGCGATCTACCTGCACGCCGGAGTCCAGTACCAGATCCTGCGCCTCGACATCGATCGACGCCGCGTCGAGGCGCGCCCCTGCGACGTGGACTACTACACCCAGCCGATCGGCGACAAGGAGACCGAGATCCTGGAGACATGGAGCCTCGCGCGGCGCGGGTGCTTCGGTCTCGGATTGGGGCGGCTCAAGGTGACGGTCCGGCTCTCCGGCTATGAGCGCCGGCGCATCCACTTCCAGGGGCGAGGGGACATGGCTCAGCACGTCCTCTCGCGCCACACGCTGGTCTGCCCGCCGATCGTTTTCGAGACCGTCGGGTTCTGGCTCGTGATCCCCGATGAGCTGCAGAGGCGGATCACCGCCGGCGAAGGGCACTTCATGGGCGGCCTGCACGCCGCAGAGCACGCCATGATCTCCATGTTCCCGCTGCTGGCGCTGTGCGACCGCAACGACGTGGGAGGGATCTCCTACAGCTTCAACGCCCAGATCGACGCTCCGGCGATCTTCATCTACGACGGCTATCCGGGAGGGATCGGCCTTTCCGCCGGCGTCCACGCCGGGATCGAGGAGCTGATCGCGCGCACCGGAGACCTGCTCGACGGCTGCCCGTGCGAAGAGGGTTGCCCTTCCTGCATCCAGTCGCCGAAATGTGGATCGGGCAACCGCCCGCTGGACAAGGAGGCGGCCCGGATGGTCCTTGCCGCCCTCGCTGGCCGGCTGGTGCTCGAAGGAGCTCCCGCTGGAGAGGGGATCGCTCCGGAGCCCCTCGCGCGCATCGAGACCGCTCCCGGAGGCTCCTGCACGCCGGCAGCCGCGTTTCCTGGGGTCGAAACGGTCACTCCCCCCGAAGCCGCGGCCCGAGAAACGCGGTTGTGCGTCGATGCGCCTGCTGGATCGCTCGCCCTGGAGCCCGCGATGCGCTTTGGCCCTGTCTCCTCGGCGGCGGCGTTCTCGTTCCCGTCGTCGATGGGCGTCATTCGAGCGCCTGCCGCACCCGAGTCCTTGCCGATCTGGCCGGCCCTCCCACGACCGGAAGACGGCAGGCTCCTCTTTCTTGACGTCGAGACCCAGCGCAGCGCCGAGGAAGTCGGAGGCTGGGGAAGCGTCCCGGCGATGGGCCTGGCCCTTGCGGTCGTGTACGAGCCGTCCCACCATGAGTTCCGCACTTACAGGGAGCGGGAAGTGGACCGCCTCCTTCTCGACCTGATGGCGGCGGACAAGGTGGTCGGTTTCAACATCGACCGGTTCGACATCCCTGTCCTGTCCTCCTACACCCCTCACGACCTCCACCGGATCCGTACGCTGGACATGCTCGGTCTCATCCGCGGGCGGCTCGGCTTCCGTGTCGGGCTCGGACACATCGCTGAAGCCAACCTCGGAGCGGGCAAGACGGCTGACGGGCTCCAGAGCCTCCGCTGGTTTCGCGAGGGGCGGTTCGATCTGATCGAGAGTTACTGCCGCCAGGATGTGGAGATCACGGCGAAGCTCTTTTTCCTCGGCCGGCAGCGCGGCTACCTGCTCTATCGCGACGGAGAGGGACGCCTCCTGCGGGTGCCGGTCGACTGGTGAGGCGCGCGGAGCCGGAGGAAACGTGACAGCCGACCGGGGCATCCGCGCCATCCTGTTCGACCTCGACGGAACGCTCTACGACGAGCGCGGAGCGATGCGCGCGGCGCTGGCGGTGACGACGGCCGAAGCGACGAGGACGATCCCCGGCTTCGATGCGGCCATCGCTTGCCGGCTCTACGAGGAAATCGGGCGGGGGATCTGGGAGAAGGCCGACCTCTCAGGCTCGGGACCCTTGCCTCCGCCCAGCTCCATGGAGCTGAGACAGCGCGTCTGGGGCGCGCTTCTGGAACGACTTGGTGTGACGGAGGCGGGCGCGGGCGAGCGCCTCGCGGCCCGTTACGCCCGCGCGAGGAGCGCGGGGCACGTCCTCTTCCCCGAAGCCGCCGGCGTTCTCGAGAGGCTCCTGGTCCTGAGCCGTTCGGGGGACTCCTTCAAGGTCGGACTCGTGTCCAACGGGGCCTCCGATCTCCAGCGCGAGAAGCTCGACAATTGCGGACTCTCGTCTCTGCTCGAGCCGATCCTGATATCGTCCGAAGTCGGCTGGGTCAAGCCGGAGCCCGAGATCTTTCTCGAGGGCGTGCGCCAGTGCGGCTGCCTGCCCGAGGAGGCGCTCTTCGTCGGCGACTCTCTCGAGCGGGACATCTCCGGCGCGCGCGCCGCCGGCCTGCGGGCGGTCTGGGTCAACCGCTCCGGAGAGGATCGGTTGCCCGGCGCCTGGGCGGCGGAGTTCGTCCTGCGCGACCTGACACCTTTGCCAGAGATCGTCGCGTGCGACAGGGGCGCCACCGGACGATCGTGAGCCGGGCAGGTCGAAGTGCGGCGCACGGGCGGTTGCGGATGATGGCAGCCGCTCTGGCCGCATCCGGCACACTCGCGATGGCCGGCGCATGCGATGCTTGCAGTGGCTCCGTGATACCTCTCGAGCCGGCGCGTGCGGAACACCCTCCCTCAGGATACGAGGGGGAGATCGCGCGGCAGCGGGCGCACAAGGACGAGTTCTTCCGGGCCGACCCGCAGAGTCCCTTGCTCGAGCCGGTGAAGGGATCCTTCAAGGGGCTTGATTACTTCCCTGTGGATCCCGACTACCGTTTCACGGGCAGGCTGGCGGTTTACAGCGATCCGCGAAAGACGACCATCGCCGGATCGAGAGGGGAACAGCGGGTCGCGCTGAGATGGGCGGCCTTCTCGTTCGTCAATCAGGGACGAACGCACACCCTCCAGATCTACAAGCTCTACGACAGGGATGCGCCCGAAGGGCGCCTCTTCCTCCCGTTTGCGGACGAGACGACGGGCCGGCAGACCTATCCTGCGGGGCGGTATGTGGACCCGGAGATCGACGCGGGCGGGCGGGCCATCGTCGATTTCAACCTCGCCTACTATCCCTACTGCGCCTACGGTAAGGACTACGACTGCCCGCTCACTCCTGCGGAGAACCGGCTCGGCGTCCCGATCCTTGCCGGAGAGAAAGGCTGGATTGCCGGCCCAGCGCCGTGATCAAAGTCTTCGCCTGCCGGCCTTCCCTCTTGCCATCGACCCCTCACGCTTCACGCTGATTCCTGAGGGTTGTTTCGGAGAAGCTCATGACAACCACCTCGCCTCCTCGGCTTCGCGCTCGGATAATCACATGGCCGCGCACGGCGGCTAACAGTACATTAGGTTGATGTACAAACCCCTCGTTGCATCCTACGGGCTCATCGTCCTGGTCATCGCGGTCATCGCTGTGGTCGGGCAGCCGCGCATAGGCTCCCATCCGGCCGGTCCCGCCGCTCGCTTCGACACCGAGAGGGCCTGGGCCCACCTCATGAACCTCGATCGGTTGACCCGGGAAGGCGGGGGCCGGGCTGTCGGGCATCGGGGGCACGAGGAGGTCGTCTCTTACATCGAGAAGACGTTCCAGCAGTCTGGTTTTGTCTGCCGTCGCGATCGATTCAAGGACATGTTCGGTGGAGAGATGACGAATGTCCTCGCCGAGCTTCCCGGCCGGGATAGCGAGGTCGTCGTCCTCGGAGCGCATCACGACGCCGAGGGCGGAGGCCCGGCCGTCGTGGACGGGCTGACCGGGGTCGCTGTCCTGCTTGAAACGGCGCGCGTGCTGCGCGAGTCGAGCTTGCGGGAGCAGGGAACAGGCGTGCCGGTCCGGCAGAAGGGAATCCTTTTCGCGTCGTGGGACGGGGAGAGCTTCGGTTGCGCCGGCTCGAGCCACTTCCTGCAACGGGACGGCCGCACGGCGCCCCGGGTACGGGCGGCGCTCAGTCTCGATTCGATCGGCTGGAAAGATGGCTCCCCAGTCGTGCACAGCCCGCGCTATTCGGACCGCTTCGGCAGGACGCATGCTGCTCCGGACTGGCTCGTCTGGAGCGTGATCCGTTCCGGCCGGGGCGCGGGGGTCAGCGCCCCTCTGGGGGACCGTTACCTGAGCCTTCCCTACCAGGTCGCCACGAGGATGATCGACCTGGGCTACTACAGCGACGACCGCCCGTTCGTCCTCGCGGGCATCCCGGGAGTGTTCGTCGCGGATTTCTCGCTCAGCCACTTCTACCCGCACTACGGCTCCGCCCAGGACACGATCGAGCAGGTGGACCGGGGCTCCCTCGGATCGGCAGGGCGGCTGGTCACGGCGGCTGTCAGCGACCTCGCAAGCGCGGAGAGCCTGCCGGCCGGCGAGCCCGAGTACCTGATGCTTCCTTCCCCTCTCGGCTGGGTCCGGCTGACGGGAAGCGAGATCCGGATGCTGGCGCCTCTTCTTCTTCTGCCAGGCCTGCTGGGTCTCATGCGGGCGAGAGCAGGGGCGAAGGGGATTCTCGCGCTGGGGCTTTTCATCGTCCTCGCGACCCTCTTTCTTTACGGAGTGCTGAGGATCGATGCGGTCGTCTTCGGCGTGCTCGGGGCCCCCGTTCTGCTCGCCGCGCCGCTTCTCACCCTGCGCCATGAAGGTGGCCTCAATGGGTTCCTCGTCAGCCTGACTCCGCTGCTTCTGTCATCGATGCTTCTGCTGCCGATGCTGGGAGGGGCGCACGAGGGGCGGTTCATGATGGGCGGGCGCGGGTCGATCTGCCTGGTGCTGCTCGCGGTGCTGGGCCTCGCCCTCGCTTGCGATCGGCTCGCTGCCCGGCGGCGCCGCAGCGTGGCCGGGCGGCTCGCGCAAGCCGAGCTATAATCCCCCCCTTTCAATTGAGGGCAACTCGCACAGGGAGGCCCTTGTCTGTGAAGCGTTCCTCCGGCAGTCGCCCGCTCGGCGTCAGCCTGATCGCCATCGCCTGCTTCTCAGGCGCGATCTGGTCGTTCGCGGCCGCGGCCTTCCCCTCGTTCTTCTATCGCTGGAGCATCCCCGCCTATCCGCCCCTTCTGGTGCTGAGGAATCGTGTCGTGGAGGGCGCCGGCCGCTATGTCGGTTTCGTCCTCACCGGGCGGGGCCAGGACCTCGGGGCCCTGTTGGTGGGCCTGGCTCTGGTGATCCTGGCGTTGCTTCTTTGGAGGCGCGCCCACCTGGCGCCGTTCGTCTTCTTGTCTGTCCTGTGGATTGGGACCTTTTACTATGCGCTGGCGTTCTGGCGCAGCAACCTGAGGCTGCTCGCGAGGACGGCTTTCAAGCAGCTTTCGCTCGGAACCAGCGTCATCGTGGTTGGAAATCTCATCGCCCTCCTGGCCGTCCTGCTCATGGTGAGCGCCTACCTGTGGCGGCGGCGCTCGCTGTTCGGATAGCGCTTGGCGCGAAAAAAGCCCATGAAACCGTAAGAAAACCATTGCGCAGCGGGCTTGAGAATGGTACAAGGTCACTGGGTTTCAATGAAAAACCCCAATTTCTGGAGGGTCCCCCCAGTATGACCAAGACCGAGTTGATCAGCTCCCTCGCGACCGCATCGGGAAGCGACAAGAAGCAGTCGAAGATGTTTCTCGAGTCGCTGACCTCCCTCGTCGAGAAGACGATCAAGAAGGGGGGGGAGGTGCCTATGACGGGTCTGGGAAAGTTCAAGGTCGTGAAGCGCAAGGCCCGCATGGGACGCAATCCAGCAACCGGGGAGCCGATCAAGATCCCCGCCAAGACCGTCGTGAAGTTCACCGTCGCCAAGAACCTCAAGGAGATGGTGAAGAAGGCGAGATAGCGGCCCCCTCCGTCGGTTCTCTGGGACCCCGCCGGACCGGCGCTCCGCCGCGGCGGGGTTCTTCATTCCGACGCCGGATGTTTGGTTGTCGGATGTTGCGGCTTAGCCGCTCGAAGCTTCTCCATGATACGAAGCCGGAGGATGCGCGGCGAGGTCTCTGATGGGGCGAGGATGATCGACTCGTTCACGGCTTCGAGCGCTTCCTCGTACTGTCCAAGCCGGTAGAGCGCTGCCGCGCGGCACTCCTGCGGGCCGCCGGCGGCGGGGTCCAGGCGGGCCGCTCTCTGGGCCGCCTCGAGGCCGCGCTCGGCCGCAGCACCCAGCTCCAGCAGCGCCCTCGCGTAGTCCTCCTGGACCGTCTCGTCGTCCGGAAGCCGTGATGCGAACTGGTCCCACGTCTGGAGCTGCTCCTGCTTGCGATGCAGGTCGCGCAGGAGGCTGATCAGGGACGTGTAGGCTTCCCGAAGCAGCATCGGGTCAATGGCCTCCTGGGCCGCCCGGGTCAGCAGGGGAAGAGCCGCTTCGGCTCCGGAACGACGCAGGGCGATGGAGGAGAGAGAAAGAAGGGCCCGGGAGACTGCCGGGCTGCCGCGCTCTCCCGTCAATGCGGCTCTCTCGAGCAGGCCGCGACCATCCTCCTCGCGCCCTCGGTCGATCAAGGCCATTCCGACGCTCACCATCAGCTCCGTGCCTGCGTCGGGAGCTTGCGCCTTCTCGTAGAGCGACCCCACGGAAACCGAGGTGGAGGAGAGGCGGGATCTGTCGAGCAGTGCCGCGAGCTCCTGGTCCTTCATGAAGCCGCTGGAACGGGCGGAGACGTTGCCGTCGGGATCAAGGATCAGCACCGTCGGCAGCCCCGTGACGGTATAACGATGGGCAGCCTTTGCCCCCGCTTCGGTGTCCACGTCGAAGCGAAGCGACACATAGGGTTTCAAAGCCTGTTCGACAACGGCGCTCGACAACGTGCGCCTCTCCAGCTCGCGGCAGAAGCCACACCACTCGGCGCCGAAGACCAGGAAGACCAGCGTCCGCGACCGAGCGGCCGACGCGACCGCCTCGTCGAGGGAGAGATCCGACCAGGCGATCTCGGCGGAACTCTGCCCGCTCAGCGCGGCCAGAATCAGCAGAAAGGCGAGTCCGACGAGCGCCTCTTTGGGGTTCGGAAGAAAGCGTCCCGGCGGCTGCATGAAGGGAAACATTATGGGAGCCGTCCTCAGGCCCCGCAACCTCGCCGGGCGGACGCCGCAGACGCCAACGCCTCGCTCCCCCGCGCCCTCGGCTCAACGGGGGCAATGCGGCCGCGAGCCTTACGCGGTCCGTGCGATCTCGGCGATGTCGGTGCGGTGGCGCCGTCCCTCGAAACGGATCTCCGCGGCAGCCTCGTAAGCGATCCGCCGGGCCATCTCGAGGTTCCCGCCCAGAGCGACGACGGCGAGCACACGACCGCCCGCCGTCACGAGAGTCCCGCCTGCCGAACGCCGTGTGCCGGCGTGGAAGACGGCCACCCCCTCGCGCGTCTCGGCGCGATCGACCCCGGCGATCGGCCAGCCGCTGTCGAAGGCGCCGGGATAACCTCGCGACGCGAGCACGACGCACACACTCGGCTCGTCCCGCCAGCGGACGGGCACGCCGTCCAGCTCCCCCCGGGCCGAAGAGAGAAGCAGCGGAAAGAGATCCGAAGCGAGGCGCGGCATGAGAGCCTGGGTCTCCGGATCACCGAAACGTGCGTTGAACTCGAGGACCTTCGGCCCCGAGGAAGTCAGCATCAGACCGACGTACAGGACGCCGCGATAGGAGATCCCATCGGAGGAGAGGCCAGCAAGCGTGGGCTCGACTATCCGGCTCATGACGGCTTCCCGGCCGGCGGCATCCAGGAAGGGGCTCGGTGAAAACCCTCCCATGCCCCCGGTGTTCGGACCGCGATCGCCATCCTCCAGGCGCTTGTAGTCCTGGCAGGTCTCCAGCGGCACGGCCCGGCGGCCGTCCGTGACCACGAAGAAGGACGCTTCGCGCCCCAGCAGGCGCTCCTCCACGATGACGCGTTCGCCGGCGACTCCGAAGACTCTCCGGACCATGAACCGATCGAGAGCCTCCAGAGCCTCCTCGAGCGTCTCGCAGATCGACACTCCCTTGCCGGATGCCAAACCGTCGGCTTTCACGACGAGCGGATACTCCGTGCATCGCGACGCGAGATGTCGCCGGGCGGCTTCTGCCTCGCGGAAGATCTCGAAGCGCGCCGTTGGGATCCCATGGCGGGTCATGAACTCCTTGGCGAAGACCTTCGAGCCCTCCAGCAAGGCGCCCGGCATCGATGGACCGAAGACCGTCATCCCCCGCCGACGCAGCTCTCCGGCCACACCGGCGACGAGCGGGGCCTCGGGCCCGACAACCACGAGATCGACGCGGCGAGCCTCGGACCATTTGGCGACCTCGCCCGGATCGAGGATGTCGAGCGGAACCCACTCGGCCACCGAAGCGAGCCCAGCGTTGGCGGGATCCGGATCAGCTCCTGGGGAGTAGAAAAGCTCGTCCACCTCGCTGCTCTGGCGGAGCTTCCATGCGAGCGCATGTTCGCGCCCTCCGCCTCCGAGGAGGAGAACTCTCACGGACGAAGTGGAGCATGCGGATCCGGAGCAGGTCAAGACAGCCTGCCCCTTGCGTGGTCAGCCCCCGGCCAGCTTGGCTTCGCGAGTCATGCGCGGCGCGGGTCATAGTAGCGCAGAAGAGCGTCCACGACGGCCTGAGCAACCCGCTCCCGGAACCGGGATTCCTTGATGAGGTGCGCGTCCTGGGGGTTGTTCAGATTGGCGATCTCGAGGAGCACCTCGACCGGCACCTGGTTGGCGCGCAGCACCGCAGGGACCCAGGCTCTCTGGTGGCGGATGATGCGGTCGCGGACCGGAATGTAGGGGTGGACTTTGAGTCCGCGCGACCTCATCGCCCCGAGGATCCTCGACGCCAGCTCCCGGGAAAGCCCCTCCGACCTCAGCCCCTCTGCTCGGCTGAAGGAGACGTTCGGGCGCTCGCGCACCTCGCGGTACCGGGCCGCCTCCGACGTCTCGACCCCGAAGGTCCCCCGCCGGTAGCGCTCGCCGGGAATGTAGGCCATCCCGCCTCGCAAGGAGGGGTGCAGGGAGTCGGCGTGCAGGCTGATGAAGACCACCTTCTCCGGAGCGACGCCCGCGGTCAGAAGCCGGTGGTAGATCGAGTTGGCCAGGTACCAGCGGAGATTGACGCCGAGCTGGGTCTGCGAAGGATCGCTGTTGAAGTGAGGCGGGTCGGTGAGGATCTCCACGCCCCTGTTCACCGGGAGAACGCGGCCGTCGCGAGGGCGATACTCCTGTTCGCGGTCCACGATCGTCTCGTACACCGCCGCCTCGGTATGGGCCTCCAGCCTCCGTTTGATTCTGCAAAGGACGTCATAGACATACTCGTGCTCGGAGATGCCGTTGCGAACCGCCCCGCGGTCCACTCCACCGTGGCCCGCATCGAGGATCACATGCACCCCGTCGAGGTTGCGGGCGTGCGCGGCGTTGCGGTAGCGGGCCGCTTCCGCCGAGGAGTGCAGGTACTCCTCGCGCCTTGGATCGCCGGGAGGCAGGAACTCCGGCAACAACAGGTCGATGGGGATGCGCACGGCGTGTCCCGAGTGAATGTTCGTCACATCGGAGATGCCGCTGGCGCGAGCGATCTCCTGGGCAACCTGGTTCACCTCCTCCGGATCGACTCGCCCCGTGAAGCGGACGACGACAGCCGAGTAGAGCGCTTGTCCGGGCTTGAGACGGTAGAGCGCGTAAGGTCCTCTCGAGTCTTCTCCGTAGATCAGCTCCCCGCCGGTCGCGCGTTCATCGAGGTTCTCCTGCTTCGGCTCGCCCGCCGGAGCGGCCCTGGAGCTGGTTTCCTGCGAGGGAGGCGGCGAGGCGGCCCCGCCGGCTGGCGGGCTGGCGAGACTCCGCAAAGCGGGTCGCACGAGGGCAGCGGGCAGTCGCAGGACATCGTCCCTCCTCACGAGAGGATCACTCGAGCCATTGCCGCGACGGATGGAGCGGAAATTCTCCCCTTCCCCCGTGAGCCACTCTGCGGCTTGCCAGAGCCCCTCACCATAGGTCTCCACGGGCGAGCCGCCCGGCCGGTGGACCCATTCCGAGCCTTCCACTCCGTCAGCCGGGAACAGGGCGCGGAGGCACCGTGTCTTCCATTGCTCGGATAGTTCCGGAAAGCGAATCGCACATCGCGCGTCCGGCTCCGGCTTGGGTTTTCCGGCGCAGCGCCGCTGCAGCTCTTCCGGAGAAACGGACCCCTGGCAGTAGCGGCGGGCCAGGGAAGCCCATCCCTCCCCTTTGCGGACCGGGACGAGCAACACGATCTCCCTGCCGCTGTCCAAACGGACGCCGGGGCCCTCAGGCAGCGCCACACCGACAGGCCGCTCGTCGCTCGCGGACGCCTCGGCCGCCCCCAGTGTCGGGTCAGTGGAAAGCGCGGAGCTCACGGAAAGCGAGGAAGCCAGCAGAAGCGCTTGGAGCAGCCTCAATCTGTCGCCTCTTCTGGCTAGGTGGCGGCGAGGGGAGGCCGCATCCCGGTCGGTCCTAGAAGCGCCTCGACCGCTGCCGCAGCCTTGAATAGCGCCGGCTCCTGAAAATGGTCGCCGATGAGCTGCAATCCGACCGGCAGCCGGCCGGAGGCCAGCCCGCACGGAATCGAGATGGCCGGAAGGCCGGCGAGGTTCGCCGTCGCAGTGAAGATATCGGAAAGGTACATCTCGAGCGGGGCCTCCGTCTTCTCCCCGAGGCGGAAGGCGGGGGTGGGAGAGGTCGGAGTCAAAATGATGTCCGACTTGCGAAACGCCTCTTCGAAGTCGCGCCGCAGCAGAGTGCGCACCTTCTGCGCCTTGAGGTAGTAGGCGTCGTAGTAGCCGGCGGACAGCACGTAGGTGCCGAGCATGATCCTCCGCCTCACCTCTGCACCGAATCCTGCGCTCCTCGTCCGCCGATACATCTCCTCCAGCGTCCTCGATGGCTCCCGCAGACCGTAACGGACACCGTCGTACCGTGCCAGGTTCGAGGAGGCCTCCGCCGTCGCGATGAGGTAATAGGTCGGGATCGCGAAGCGCGTATGGGGCAGCGAGACCGGCACGATGCGCCCGCCTGCCCCGCCGATCCGCTCGACGGCGCCTTTGACGAGCCGCTCCACCTCGGGATCCATTCCCGAGACGAAGTACTCATCCGGTAAGCCGAAAGTGACGCTGCGGAGATCCCCCGAGAGCAGGGAAACGTAGGGCTCCACCGGCTCGGGTGCGGAGGTCGAATCGAGAGGATCGTGCCCGGCGATGATGGAGAGGATGAGCGCCGCATCCGCCACGTCCGCGGCGAGAACACCGATCTGGTCGAGAGAGGAGGCGAAGGCGACCAGCCCGTATCGCGAGACCCTCCCATAGGTCGGCTTGACGCCGACGATCCCACAAAGAGAGGCCGGCTGGCGCACGGACCCGCCGGTCTCCGACCCCAGAGCCGCCGGAACGATGCCCGAAGCAACGGCGGCCGCGGAGCCGCCGGAAGAACCGCCAGGGACCCTCTCGATGTCCCAGGGATTGCGGCAGAGGCGGAAGGCGGAGTTCTCGTTGGACGAACCCATGGCGAACTCGTCCATGTTCGTCTTGGCAACGATGACCCCCCCGGCCGCTCGTAGCCGGGTGACAGCCGTCGCATCGTAAGGCGGGACGAAATCCTCCAGGATTCTCGACGAGCAAGTCGTGCGCGACCCGCGCGTGCAGATGTTGTCCTTGATCGCGAGCGGAACGCCGGCCAGAGGCCCCGGGTCCTCGCCCGAGACGACGCGGCGGTCGATCTCCTGGGCGCAGGCCATCGCCGAGTCCGCCAGGACGCTGTTGAAGGCCCCGAGCGCCTCCCCCAGCCCGCGAGCCGCATCGATCGTACGGCGGCAGAGGTCGGCGGCGCGAAGTCGGCCCCCGCGCACGGCGGAGGCGATCTCTCGCGCCCTCAGCCCCGCGGGTCCGAAGACGTCGGATTCCATCCGGTTTCAGATGACCTGGGGAACCTTGAAGTGGCCCGACTCCTCTCGAAGTAGGCGAGGATGGAGCCGAGCTGGCGGGTGAAAAGCTCGATCTGCTCCTCGTCGAACTCGAGTTGCGCCAGGCTCGCGATGTGCCGAACCTGGGCTGCCGTGATCATCGGCTCGGGCATGGTGGAAAAATCTTAACACGTGGGGGCGGCCGGGCTCGACAACTTTGCCAGGTTTGACACCGCTCCGACCGCTCCGGACCTTTGACTTGAAGGACGAGCCGGCCTAGACTCAAGCGCATGAAGACACCCTCCGGCCGGGAGGGCTGTTTCTCGTTCGCCCGCAGGCTTTTCCCGTTGATGGTGCTGCTGATTGTACCGGGGGCCTGGCAGGGGGAAGAGGCGAGAGCGGCGCCGGCAGCCCCCCTGGCCGCACTGAGCGGCACCATCCGAGATCCCGCGGGCAACCTGCTTTCGGGAAGCGTGGTTCTGCTGACTCCGGCCAGGTCTGTGGGGGAGACCAGGACAGCCTCCACCCTGGAGGACGGGCGCTATCTCTTCACCGGCCTTGTACCGGGCCTCTACCGGGTTACTGCCCTGAAGGCGGGCTACGGTGTCAGCGGGATGAGCGTCAACACGCTGCTGCGGAGCACCCTTGACCTGGTGCTGAGGCGGTGGGAGGCGAAGGACCCCGAGACGCTGGACATGGACTGGGTCCTGCGCGTTCCGCCGCGCGACATCCTGCGAGACCTCGAAGCCGCCGTGCCGGGAACGAGCGCCAAGCCCCCGCCTCCCGCGCCGGCAGACAGAGGGGAAGCGGGGCAAGGATTGGCGGAGGGGCGGGCCGGCTTGAGGCTGCCTGTGGACGGGGAGTTCCAGCAGTGGTTCTCCAGCGCGTCCCCCATCTCCTCCCCCGACAGCATGGTGTCGGGGTCCAGCGGATCGACGACCTCGGTCAGGCTCTCCATGCGCGTCGGCGAGCGGCTGGGGGTGAGGCTCGCGGGATTGAGGGAGCGGGAGGACGCACGCCTCAATGCTGGTCCCGAGTCGCCGGAGAGGCTCACGGGAGGTGAGAGGGTGGGCGTCGATGTCGCCTACGAGCTGGGCGAGCTGTCGCGACTCGAGATGCAGGCCGCCTACACGCGCGACTCGCTGCTGCTCCAGGAGTTCGACCAGCCTTTTCTTGCCCCGATTCCCGATAGCGAGAGCGTGAGCCGCTCCCTGCGGACTGACTGGAGCACGCCGGTCGGGGACGGGGGCAGCTTCGATGTCAGCGGGCTCTACGTCGATGAGGTCTCGCGGAGCGCCGACGATGTTCTGTTCGGGCCGGTGGTCAACAAGCTCTGGCGCGCAGACGGACTATTCCGGACTCCTCTTGGTGATGCCCACGTTCTCTCCTTTGGTGTTCGAGCGAGGATGCTGGAACTGGGGGGGCCGGAGTCCCGGGCCCTCGGTGGCCCGGCCGGGTTCGTGAACCCGGTCAGCCTTGCCGGACCGGCGCCCCCGGGTTGGGCGGTGCATGTACACGGCGGGGAAGAATGGGCCCTCACCCCCGTCTTGAACCTCGATTTCGGAGTCGACTATCACCGGTCCCTCTCGTTTCAGGAGGTGTCGCGTTTTCTGCCCCAGGCCGGCGCCACCTTCCGGCCAGGCCGCCGGACGTCAGTGAGACTCCAGGTCAGCTACCTTGCCGGCTCCTATCAGCAAGACGCTTCCTCCCGCGCCGCAGATCCTCAACTCTCGTCCCCTCTCGTAGCCGTCGTTCGGAACCCGATCGGCTACGAGCTTCGCGTGGAGAGACGGAACGGCGAAGGAACAATGCTCGGGTTCTCGGCTTCTTCACGACCCATCGCGTCCGAGTATGAGGGTGAGCGTCCAATCTACTCGATCGGCGAGGAGCGGCCGGTCTACATCAGCGACGGGCAGGCCCAGAGTCGCGAGGTCGGCGTCGAGATGGGCCATCGATTCGGCGGGCTGGGGGCTCGGGTCGAGTCCACATGGGGCCGGCTGGAAGGGCGCTACGCAGCGCTTCTTCCCGGCGAACCTCTGCAGGAACTTCACGAGGGGAGTTTGGGATATGCCATCACCTCGGTGTCGGGCAGCACCCCCAGGAGCGGTACCGAAGCGCGGGTCGAGTTGAGACACCTGAGGGAGGCGTCCGAGCCCGGGGAACCAGAGGACATCCGTCTCACTTCTCTCTCGGTTCTCGTCTCCCAAGACCTGGGCTTCATTCAGCTCGGGGAGACACGGTGGCGGCTGATGCTGGCCTATCAGAACAACGAAGGAATGGGAGATCGGACCGAGAGCTTCGCTGTCAGCAAGCGCCGGATCTTGACTGCCGAAGACCGGGTGAGCGGAGGCGTGGCTGTGACGTTTTGAGGTCCTTTCGCTCGGAATCCAATTAGCAGGATTGTTCCAGATCGCATCCAAATTCTTGAATGACCCGGGCTCGCCCCGAGCCCAGGGCCGCGGTAAGTTATTGTCCGAAGAGAGCGAGAAACTTTTCGTGACGGCCGTGGTGATGGTACCCATCTTGCTCGGCCTAGAACGAACGCCGCCTTCCTGGCGGCTGCATCGCAGCGGACAAGAGCGCGCCATCAGGTCTGCGCTGGGGATCGAGGCGATTTGACGAAGCGAGTGCTCTCCCCCTTCCGTGGTGTGACAGCGGGGCGCGCCGTCACCTGCCTGGCTCTGGCCCTTCCCTTCGCCCTGCTGGGAGTTGTCAGCCTGGCCCGGAACCATGGTTGGAAGGAGCCGGACGATGGCGCGCTTTGGGTCGATGCCTCGGGGCAGGTCGTCCTGCTCGACACGGAATCGGGAGGCCCGGCCGAGAAGGCGGGGCTGAAGCCGGGCGACATTCTGACGGCCATAGGCGGCCGTCCGGTCCGGTCATCGATTTCCGCCAAGAACAGGCTTTGGGAAGGGAGGCGAGGCACGCCTCGTTCCTACCGGATCCTGCGGGACGGCCGGCCAATGGAGATGGCGCTCGAACCCGCCGGGACGGTTCCCCCCGCGGCCTCGCTTTATCCGTATCTCGCCATCGTCGGTTTCTTCTTTCTCTTCAACGGCGCTTATGCAGCGATGCGCCTTCCTCGTTCGAGCCTGGCGACTCCCTTCGTTGTCCTGTCCGTCGCGATGTTCTGCGTGCTCGCGATCTCGGACACGTCCCGGGCCGAGACCTGGGATTGGGTCCTCTTCTGGGTGGACCGGCTCGGGCGGCTGGTCGCTCCGGCTGCCTTTCTTCATTTCGTGATCGCTTTCACCGCGGGTGAGCCTGACAAGCCTGCGAAGCCCTTTTCCTCCGGTCGAACCTTGGCCATCTCGGCCTACGGCGCGGCGGTCGTGCTGGCGGCGGCCAACCTGCTGCTGGTCGGGGCCGGGCGAGCCGCCTTTTTCCGAGATCCGGTCCGTCTCATCGCGATGAAGGACCGGGTCGAGCTGGGTTACATGGCGGTATGCCTCATCGGGGGGATGGCCCTGCTCGTCCGTGCGTCTCTGAGTGCCTCTTCGCGCGCCTATCGCCGTCAGCTTCGATGGATGATGTGGGGGACCGCCCTGGGGCTGGGTCCATTCGCGCTGTTCTACCTCGTCCCGACGGCGCTCGATCTCGAATCGCCTCGCTGGGCCCTCTGGACGGTGCTCCCCATGGTCGTGCTCCCCCTGGCGTTCACCTCCGCGTTGCTGCGCTACCGGCTGAGCGACCTGGAGCTGTTCATCAAGAGGGGCATCTCGGCCCTGTCGGTGTTCTTCTTCACCTTCGCGGTCTGGGAGTTGCTCACGATCCTCATCGGCGGGACGCTCGGGGCCTGGCTCGCCCCTCCGAGCTACACGACAGCCGGCCTCGCCGCGCTGCTGACGGCCATCCTCTACCCCCAGATCCGGGCGGCGACCCTCGCCACGGTGGATCGAATCTTCTACCGCGGCCGCTACAACTTCCGCCGCACGCTGGTCGGCTTCGGCCGCGAGCTGAACTCCGAGATGGACCTGGACGCTCTCGTCAGGAAAATCGAGAACCGTGTGCGTCAGACCCTGGACTTCGACGATCTGGCCCTGTACCTCCGCGATGGGCCGGGAGACAGCTTCTTGCGGATGGGACAAGCGGCGGTCGGCCCCGTGAAGCTTGCCGCCGAGCAGTCTCTGCTTTCCCGGGCCCAAGGGGTTTCCTACCTCGATACCGAAGACCTTCCCTCGGACTCGACGGCGGGCCAGGCCCTGAGAGAGGCCGATCTGGCCGCGATCATCCCGATGAAGGTGAAGGGGGAGGTCAGGGCGTTCCTGGCCGTAGGGTCGAAGGCAGCAGGCGAACCGTTGAACAGCGAAGACCTCGAAATGCTCGTTGCGCTCTCCGCGCAGGCAGCATCGGCCATCGAAGCGGCGCGGCTGCTGCGCGAGCTGCGGGAGAAGGTCTGCGAGGTCGAGCGGCTCCGGCAGACCAACGAGAACATCCTGGAGTCAAGCCGCGTGGCGATTCTCGTCATCGACAGCGCAGGGCGCGTGCAGAACTGCAACCGTGAGCTGGAGAACCTGACGGGGGTCTCCCGAAGCGAGGCCATGGACCGTCCGATGTCGGAGCTGTACTCCTTTCCCCTCGTCAGGGAGATCGAGCAGATGATCGCCCGAGCCTCTGCCGGCGAGGACACGTGCCCCCGCACCTACCGCTCCTCGATCGCCGATCGCAAGGGGCAAAGGGTCCGCGTCAACGTCGCCCTCTCCCCTCTGGGGCGGTGCCAGGAGGAGTTCCTGGATGGACGAGCAGGATGCTCCGGCTGGGTCGTCACGCTCGACGACGTGACCGAGCAGGTGCGTCTGGAAGAACAGCTCCTCCGCCAGGACCGCCTCGCGGCGATCGGGCTTCTGGCTTCAAGTGTCGCGCACGAGGTCAACACTCCGCTGACCGGGATCTCCTCCTACGCTCAGATCCTGCTCGAGGATATGGACCCTTCGGACCCGCGCTACGAGCTGTTGAACAAGATCGAGCGGCAGACGGCTCGCGCCTCCTCCATCGCCAACACACTGCTCAACTTCAGCCGCGGGGGGAAGGAAGGACACGAGGCCTTGGAGAGCCTCGACCTGGGAGAGGTTGTGGAGGAGACCCTGAGCCTGTTCGAGCCGCAACTGCGTGGAGGGAACATCCGCCTGGTCCGGAAGATCGAGCCCGGCCTCCCCAGGGTCGCCGGGCATCGTGGCAAACTGCAGCAGGTCCTGCTCAACCTGCTGCTCAACGCGCGCGACGCAATCGATTCGGAGGGGGTCGTGCGGGTCTCTCTGCGACGGGGCCGGAGCAACCTCATTCTGGAGGTCTCCGACGACGGGTGTGGGATTTCGGAGGAGGACCTGGCAAGGGTCTTCGACCCGTTCTTCACGACCAAGAGCCGCAGGAAAGGAACGGGTCTCGGCCTGTCGCTCTCGTATAACATCATCAGGGAGCACCAAGGAGAGGTTAGCGTCGACAGCCGGCCGGGGGAGGGGGCGACCTTCACTGTAGAGCTCCCCCTCGACCGGCGCGCCGCCGCGACCCGTTAGGCGAGCCCGCCGGGCTGGCGGAGCCGGAGAGGTCGAGAGGTTGCTAGAATACGCGACAGTGAAGCCGACAGCGAAGGAACGATGGAGCAGTTCGACGCTGTGCTGCTCGATCTGATGCTGCCGGGCAGGGGAGGGATGGAGGTTCTGCAGGACATCCGCCGGGAGCAGCCTCTTGTGCCGGTGCTCATGATGACGGCCTTCAGCTCGGTGGAAAACGCGGTGGAAGCGATGAAGCTGGGCGCTTTCCACTACCTGCCCAAACCTTTCAAGAACGAGGAGGTCCTGAACCTGGTGGGGCAGGCGATCGCCCAGTCGCGACTCCGGCAGGAGAACCAGCAATTGAGGCGAGCCCTGCTCGAGCGCCACCGTTTCGAGAGGCTCGTCGGCAAGAGCAAGCCGATGCAGGAGCTCTACCGGCTGATCGAGCAGATAGCCCCGAGCCGCTCCACCGTGTTGATCCAGGGAGAAAGCGGGACCGGCAAGGAGCTCTTCGCCCATGCCATCCACCAGCGCTCCGGAAGGGCATCGGCTCCTTTTGTCGTCGTCAACTGCAACTCCATTCCCTCGGAGCTGCTGGAGGCGAACCTCTTTGGCCACACGCGGGGGGCCTTCACAGGGGCCACGACGGCCAGAAAGGGGCTGTTCGAGGTGGCTGACGGGGGGTCGATCTTCATCGATGAGATCAGCAGTATCCGCCCGGAGACCCAGGCCAAGCTCCTCAGGGTGATCCAGGAAAAAGAGTTCATGCTGCTTGGGTCGACCGAGCCCATCCGGGTCGATGTCCGGATCATTGCGGCCACGAACATCGACCTCAAGACGCTCGTGGAGAGGGGAGACTTCCGAGACGACCTCTATTATCGGCTCAACGTGATCGTCCTGGATCTGCCTCCCCTCAGGGAGCGGGTCGAGGACATTCCGTTGCTGGCCGAGCACTTTCTTCAGAAGTGCGCTGCGGAGAACGGGAAGACGATCGAGCGGCTCAGCCTCACGGTGATGGAGCGGCTGGTGCGCTATCCATGGCCCGGAAATGTTCGGGAGCTCGAAAACGTGATCGAGCGGGCCGTCGTTCTCTGCGAGGGATGGATGGTGGACGTGGATCTGCTTCCGGAGGAGATGCGTTCGCCCCCATCGTCGACGCTCCAACCGCTGGACGGGCCCGTGCTTCCCGAGGGGACGACGCTCAATGAGGCCGTTGACCGCTTCGAGCGGGAGCTGATTCAGGCGACGCTTCGGCGCACCCGTGGGGTCCAGAAGCGGGCCGCCGAGATGCTCGGGCTGAAGCCCACGACCCTCAACGAGAAGATCAAGCGGCTGAAAGTCACCTTGTGAGGACAGGGGGGTAGGGGGCAAGGTGGGGGCCCCAACTCACATCGATTTCAGCTTGCCGCCCGCCCTGGCATGGCGACAGGTCCCCTGGCAGGTTCGCCCAGGGAAGCCTCGTCGCTGCAATCACTCAGCGGAATCGGCGCACCGAAGGATATCGAGCTTGACGGCGTCGCGCGGGGAAGTACAAGAATATGCGGGGCCTGAGAGCGTCCCCCAGGGAGCGGTC
>QHYA01000231.1 GCA_003223995.1 Acidobacteriota bacterium
TCCAGTTAAAAGGAAGTAAGATATCCGTGAAACGGGGCACTCAGTGCTGGCCAAGAAGACCGTCAAGAACCAGCTCACGCTGCCGAAGAAGATCGTCGAAAAGTTCCCGGCCACCGAGTACTTCGATGTTCGGGTGGAGAACGACTCCATCGTTCTCAGACCAGTCAGGCCCGGAGGCATCGAGGAGGTACGGGAAAAGCTGGTCCGGCTGGGGATCAAGGAGTCGGACATCCAGGACGCGATCGCCAGGGCCAGAAGGCCGAGACGTTGAGGTTTGTCCTCGATACCAATGTGGTTCTTTCGGCGATCCTGTTCTCACGCGGACGTCTGACGTGGCTCCGCCAACTCTGGCGCGAAGGCGGCATCTCGCCTTCGAGCAGTCGCGAGACCGTCGCCGAGCTGGTCCGCGTTCTCACGTATCCGAAATTCGACCTGACCGGGGAGGATGTCGAGACCCTTCTGAGCGCTTATCTGCCGTATTGCGAGCTCGTCGCGGCGCCGCGGCGCTCTCCCGGCCTTCCTCGTTGCTCGGACGGGGCGGATCAGATGTTCCTCTTGCTCGCCGCCGTCGGCAAGGCAGGAGTCCTCGTCACGGGCGATCGGGCGCTCCTGGACGTCGGCGGCCCCACGCACTTCGCGATCGAGACGCCCGCCCGATTCAAAGCACGCTTCTCCTGAGGGGCCCTCTTTGATCGAGGCCGGAACGGTGCGCCAGGAGCGCAGTCTCATCGAGGGCCGCTACCAGGCCTCCCTCGGCAGGCGTTTAATGGGTCGAAAGGCAGCGTGCGTTCGGTGGCGCCCGCCTTCGGTTTTTGCACGAGCCGGTCCGCCTCCCCATCCGCCGTTTCCCACTGGCAGATGGGCGTCAGCCGGAACACATGGCAGCGGCCGGGCAGGAGGTTCGCAGACTGCCGCCGCAGCCTCCGTGCCGAACTGCCCCGGTGAGAAAGATCTGGAAGCGGGTCTTCGCCTCGTCATAGAGGTTCTGCACCTCGTCGAGCAGTGCGGGGACTTTCTGGATCTCATCCACGAGGATGTTGCGAGTGCGCCTCGGGAGCGCCCGGGCTTCGCGGCCGAAGGCCGACGGGTCCGTCTCGTAGCGGCGCCGTGTGGAGGTCACGCCAAGATCGAGGTAGAAGGTGGTCTCAGCCGGGAGGATCCGACGGAGAAGCTCGGTCTTGCCCGTCTGTCTGGCCCCGAAGACAAGACGAACCTTGTTCCGCGACACTCGGGAGGAGAGCGGACCGAACGCGAATCGGAGAAAGAACATGTCATTGTGGATTCGCGATCGCGGAGTGTCGCGCCTACCTTTGATTTAATTGAGCGGCAGCTCCGTGTAGTCGGGGCGGGGCCGGGCGGGATAGATGTAAACGGAGGCGAGGGACATGTGCCCCTCCCGGTCGACGGCCCTCACGCCGAAAGTGGTGCGGTCGATCGGGACCCCGGGCAGCACGAACTGGTCCGCTTTCCCTGCCCAGTAGGTGCGCTGCCAGAACGGGGCGGTCGTCTCGCGGGCGAGAACGAGATAGCCGGCGAGATCGCCGGTCTCGCCGCCACTCTTCCAGCGCAGCCGCGCGTCGTAGCCGGATTCCCCGCGGTCGATCGTCGGATTGCCGCGATCGTCGGTGACGACGGGCGCGGAAGGGGCGAGGGCCAGATCGGCAAGCACCGCGATATTCGCGCGGGCCACACGGGCCGCGTAAGCCGGTGAAACGGCGTCGAAGGTGTCGCGCACCGTGTGCTGGCGCGAGTAGTCCTCGTTGGAGACCGTGAAACGGATTCCCGCGTACCCCACTTGATTGAAGGAGATGTGGTCGCCCCCGCGGCCGAAACGGTCGTGGCGGAAGACGAGATCGAGCGCGAGGCTTGGAAGGTACTTCCCGGCCAGCTCGCCGGCGAGACGGGCGAGCTCTCGGGACGGGGAGTCCTCCGGGCCCTCGGAGAAGACGCGCAGGGTCCTGTTGTCCACCCTGCCGTCGCCGCCGATTTCTCCTCCGACGATGTCGTTGTTCAGGACCCCGTCGATACGCATTCCCGACTCCCGCGCCTTCCTCGCGTAAAGGGCGCTGCCGACCAGCCCTTGCTCCTCGCCGGTGAAGACGGCAAAGATGAGGTTCGCATCGTAGTCGCGAGAAGAGAGGACTCGCGCCGCCTCCAGGAGGACGGCGGTCCCCGATCCGTCATCGTTGACGCCGGGAGCGGGGCGATCGAACCGGTCCCAGTGGATCGTCCCATCCGCGTCCGCGGAGACGCTGTCGTAGTGCGCGGAGATCAGGAAGCTCCTCTTCCGTCCCTCCGGAGTCGCCCCCGGCAGGACGGCGATCACGTTGTGGAGGGTCAGCTCTTCCGGAAGCCGCGGCGGGCGCGGAGCGACCCGGTGCGTGTCGAAGGAGACCACCAGACGAGGCGATGCGGAGCGGAGCTTCTGGGCGACCCACCGGCGCGCGGCGCCGATTCCCTTCGCAGCCTTTCGATCTTCTCCCTCGAGACCCATCGAATCAGCCGGGTCGAGCTTCTCCGAGTAGGTGTGACGCGTGAAGAACTCTCCCAGCCGCTTCATGCTCGCCGAGATTTCCGCCTCGGAGACGGCGGTGACGAGCGCCGCGACGGCCGCGGAGCTGTCGGGCGGAAGGACGGAAGAGGCGGATCCGGCTGCCGTCGCCGAAAACACGCGAGCTGGCGCAGCGTGGTTTTCGTTGCGACGGCCCGGATCCGAGGGGGGCGAGGTGGTGGTGGTATCAGAGAAAGCAGCCTCGGTGGCCGCGAAAGAAACGATCAGGGCGGTCAGAAGCGCCGGAGCACAATGCGGTTGTCTCAAACGTTCATCCCTCCTTTCCTTGACCATCCCGCAGCGCCATCCTAAGATAATCGAGAGAGAGTGCGCCGGATGCCCATTTACGAGTATCGCTGCAAGCGCTGCCGAGCGCAGTTCGAGCTGATCCAGAAGCTCAGGGACGCTCCCATTCGCAAATGCCGCGACTGCCGCGGTCCTCTCGAGAAGCTCGTCTCTCGCAGCTCCTTCCAGCTCAAAGGAACCGGCTGGTACGTGACCGACTATGCCCGGAAGTCCTCGGACTCGTCCGGCAAGGAGGTCGAGCCCTCCAAAGAATCCAAAGAATCCAAAGAATCAAAGGAAGGCGAAAGCGCGGTCAAGAGCTCTCCGGCTTCGGCCGCGAAGGAATCCCGCGGCACTGCGAAATCGAACAAGGACTGACTGCGCGGCCGGGTTCTGACTCTAACGATCGAGACCAGCGCCGATCTCCGCCGAAAGGAGAGAGGAGCCGGGTCTGGCTTGCTGCTTCCAGACCGAACCGTTCGAAGCCGCTGAAGCGCCCGAGCCGCCGTAGGTGTCTTTCCCTCCACCCGTGTCCAGGAACACGCCCACGCACTTGATGAGGTCTCTCGGACCCCCTCTCGGCGTGGTGATGGCGGAGCGGCCGAGCGTCAGGCCGGCCGCCTCGTAAACGTCATCCCCGCCGCGGTCCCAGAAAAGCCCGATTCCATTGTCGTTGCCCGCGCCGAGTGACAGGTTCGGGGCGTCGTAGCGGTCGTTGCCCGAAACATCGATCAGCCCTCCGAAGGAGAAGTCGTGCCCCGCTCCCTGAGCCATGTTCATGGTCGTCCTGTAACGGTCCGAGCCGGACTCATCGAGCAGGAAGCCGATGGCGAAATGGGCGGAGGCGCCCTGGGCGTACCAGACGGCCTGGTAGGAATCGTCTCCGCCGGCATCGGAGAGAAGCCCCGTGCCGTACCAGTACCCGCACCCCTGGGCGAAGACCTCCGCCACGTACGTGTCGTTGCCGGCTCCATCGAAAAGCATCCCGATCCCTCCCGCCTGTGAATGGCCATCGATGTAGTCGGCGCGGTTGCCCTGGCCGCAGCCCTGCGCCAGGCTGGCGCCGTGCCCCGGGGCCTGCATGGAAGGATGACGCCTGGCCGGATCGCTGATCTCGTACAGGTCGTCTCCGATCCTGTCCACCAGCAGGCCGGCTCCCGCGACCCCGCCGAAGCCCTGGGCCATCTGCGCCGCGTGATACTCGTCCTTTCCTTCGAGGTCCGCGAGCACGCCGGCGCCGAAAGCGCCCGCTCCTTGGGTGAACTCCGCGCTTCGGTAGACGTCCTGGCCGCCCCGATCTTCCAGGACACCGAAGCCGTAAAGTCCCGCACCGAGGCTCACCGGGCCGGCGGCGTAGGTGTCGTTGCCGCCGAGGTCGAGGAGCAGGCCGTAACCGGCGACGCCGGCGCCGAAGGCTCCGATCTCGCCGAGGGCGGAGCGGTAGGTGTCGTTGCCGGCCGCGTCGATCCAGACCTGGATGCCGGAGATTTCCGGCCCCACACCCGCCGTCTCGTAAGTATCGTCCCCGCCGAGATCGATCAGCAGAAGCACGCTCTGCTGCTGCCCCTCGCGCGGCTCCAGCCGGTCGTTGCCCGTGCCTCGAAGCAGCACCGCCCCCAGAGGGGTCTCGAAGCGGAAGGAGAACGGCCCTGCCTTCTGCACGCCCGGGTCGGCGAGCATCTCCGCCGCACTGTCTGCCGCGCGGGCGAGGTCCTCCGCTCCCGCCAGGAGCCGCCGCAGATCGATCCGCCCGGCGTCCCTCTCGAGCGATCGGACCAGGGAGAGGTCCGGGGTCGGAGAATCCTCTTGCATGATCGCGGCCACGGCCCGCGTCGCCAGGGTCGCCTTCGCTTCACCCAGCGGTGAGAGCGCCGCCTCACGCCACTGCATCGCCGAGGCGATGGCCCGAAGCATCAGCGCGGCCGGAGCGGCTGCCTGCTGAGGGACCTTCCCGCACGCGGCGCGAAGCGAGGCTTCCTCGCTCGAAGGGAGAGGCTTTCCGTTTCCCCGCAACCCTATCAGCGCTTCAGCCAGGGCGCCTGGTGTCGAAGCGAAGCTCTTCCACTGCGGCAGCAGGTCGGCCGATTCCACGAGACCTCGGCGCACGGGAAGTCCCGCCTTCCAGGCCGTGAAGGCGAGGATGCCCCCGGCCGATCCGGCGGCCTCGAGCGCCTGGTTGCGGAATGATCGGGCGTAGGGCTCCAGCCGCGACGGATCCGCTCGAAAGAGATCGTAGACCGGCAGCCGCTGCGGGCTGCCTCCCCAAAGCCCCATCTCTTCGGGATCCAGGCGCAGGTCGGCGACGGACAATCCCAGCAAGGCCAGCAGTCCGCTGAGGCTGGAATCCTCGCGGGGGCGCGCACCAGCCTCGACTCTCGCGGCATGCGGCTCGACCTCTGGCGCGCCGCGTGGCGGTGCAGCCTCGGGGCTTGCGGCGTTCGGTCGGCCCCCGGACAAGACCGCAGCGGCCAGGCTTTCTCCCGCGCAGTTGAGGGCGGAGAAGCCGGCGTTGGCAACCGGGCGTGCGAGGCCCAGAAGCGACCCGACGCAAGCTGCGACGCTCAGCGCGATCCGCGAGCATCTCATCCGACCGCTCCTCTCTCCGGCACGGGTCGAGCGCGCATGGTTCAGCCCGCATGGTACACTGGCGCCGTGGAGAACCCGCGCGAGGAGCGGATGTGTGTGGGATGAGACCCAGGCAGTTGCCCGGCCGGCGACCTTCGAGCTGATAGGGGATCAGCTCGCTGTGCGGTGGGAAAACGGGCACGAGTCTTTCTACCGTCCGGAAGACCTGCGCGCGCACTGCCCCTGTGCGCTCTGCAAGACGCAGCGAGCGAAGACCCAGGCCCAGCAGCCGGACCCTCTCCGTCTGCTGACTCCCGAGCAGGCGGCGGGCGCCGCTATGCGCATCCTCGCCTACGAGCCGGTCGGGCGGTACGCCGTCCGCTTCATCTGGGAGGACCGCCACGACACCGGCATCTACGACTTCCGGCTGCTGCGCAGTATCTGCCCCTGCGAGGCGTGCCGCTGAAAGAGGTAAGACATGACGATAAGCCAGATCGATCCCTTGCAGGCGAAGGAGCGGCTCGATTCCGGCGACGGCTCGATCTACCTGGATGTCCGCTCCGAGCCCGAGTTCGGGAACGGACACGTGCCCGGCGCTCTGAACATCCCGCTGATGCACCTGGACCCGGTCACGAGGCAAATGATCCCCAACCCGGACTTTCTCGATGTGGTGAAGGCCGTCCTGCCTCCGGACGCCAGGTTGATCGTCGGCTGCATGTCCGGAGCGCGGTCGCAGAAGGCCTGCGAGCTGATGGCGCAGGCCGGCTACGTCGAGCTCTCGAACGTGCGCGGGGGTTTCGGGGGCGCGAAGGACCCTATGGGAAGGCTCGTACAGCCAGGCTGGATGCAGCACGGTCTTCCCGTCTCGCGCGAGGCAGGGGAGAACTCCTACGCCGCTATCAGGTCGCGCGCGAAGGCGCCGGGAGCTTGAGCAGCCGGGCCGGTCATCACGCGAGCTTCCGCCAAGTGGGGGAACAGGTCAGGACAGAGCCTTCGTCAGCAGCGGCAGCGAGATGTCGTAGCGGTATGTGATGTCCAGATGGCCGTCGTCGAACTCATCGTAGCGAAACCCGATCCCCCGCTCTCTCAGACGTGATGTGAAGATCCTTGCTCCGAGATGCAGGTTCCACTCGTCCTTCGTTCCGCAGTCGAGAAGCAGCAGCTTCAGACCTCGCAGGGCCCCCTCGTGCTTGGGGATCATGCGCACCGGGTCGTGCGCGAGCCAGCGGTCGAAGACATCCGGGCGCAGCTCCCCGGTTCTCTCGCGGAAGGGGAGCTCGAAGAAGAACGGAGGGCGCGCCGGGTTCGGGGAGTAGCAGGCCGACATGGCGATGATGTTCAACGCGACGAGCATCTCCCGGCTCTTCTTCGGCGCCGCGTCGAAGAAACGGAGGAATCCCTCCAGCCCCCCCTTCTCCTCGACGATCGAGGCGCAGCGGGGGAAATCGGGAAGGTAGCAATACTCGAAATACATGTCCCCCGAATGGCAGGCCGCAGCGCCGAACAGCTCCGGATGCCGCATGGCCAGCACCAGCGCTCCGTAGCCTCCTGAGGACTTTCCCATCAGACCGCGGTGGCTCGCGTCCGGCAGCGTCCGGAGGCGCCGATCCACCCAGGGGACCAACTCCTCGACGATGTGGTCCTCGTAGCGGCCCGTCGCGGGAGAGTTGATGTACTGGCTGCCGCCGTAGCGGGTGAAGCCATCGGGCATGACCAGCACAGCCGGCTCGGCCTCACCGCGCGCGATCAGGCGATCCATCCGCCTCGCCAGGTTCGGCTGGAACGGCTGGTCGTTGAGAAACGCCAGGCCTCTTCCGGTGAAACCGCTCAGGCAGAAGATGACAGGGTAGCGGCGTTCCGACTCTCCATAACCGGGCGGAAGGTAGACAGGGATGCTCCTCCGCGCGGGGTCGCCCGCCGGGTTGCCCGCCAGCACACCGCTTTCGAATTCCTCCACCACGACAGCGCCGCGTGGCTCCGGCGGCATTGCTCTTTCCTCCTATCCCTTCCTCGTGCTCCTCACCCACCCGACCAGCGAGCGGAGGCTCTCCAGCTCGCCCGGTTTCAGGATGTCCCTGTAGCCGGGCATTTTAATCTGCTGGGCGTCGAGAAAGTGCGCCGCAAGGGGGTTGCGGCGGAAGCGCGAGATCTCGCCCGTTTTCACCCACTCGTCGAACTCCGCGTCGCTCTTGACAAGGTCATCCCAGTCGTCTCCGTCCCAGGGAGGGATGTATCCCTTGAAGGAGCCCGGATTGATGATCAGCCCGCGCCCTTCCGGCCCGTGGCAGCCGAAGCAGCCGAGCCGCAAGGCCGTGTCCCTGCCGCGGGCGGCGGCCTCATCGGGCGGGGTTTCGAACCAGCTCACGGCTTTGTAGTAGGCCACCAGGTCCTGGAGTTGAGCGTCCGTGAGGAGCGCACGGTAGGCCGGCATGCGGATTGTCAGCTTGTCCAACCGCTTCCGGCCTTCCTCAGCGCTCTCCCGTAAACGAGAGGGCATCCCGTCCAGGATGTACTCGCGAATCTCCTTCTCGTCCTGCACGTACATCATGTGGGTCCCACCGCTCCAGGAAGGAACGGAGCCGGTGGGAGAGGTGGGGTCCAGCGACCCCTTGACTCCTCCGGGGCCGTGGCAGCCGAAGCAGCCGAGCCTCGCGGCAAGTCTCTCGCCTCGAAGGTATGCGGAACCTCTCCGGATCCGTTCGGGATCGCGGAAGGCCCAGACGGCGAGAAGCGCAGCCTCCGCGAGGGCGACCCCGACCAGCACGAAAGCGAGAAGAGCGAAGCGACGGGGCCGGAGGGGCATCGAAGCGATGTCGGGCGCGGTGAAGCGTGGCGGCGGGGCGGGCTTGGGGCCGATCTCGCCCCACCGCCGCCGAAGTTTTCTAGGAGGCTGGCTGGACGGAGGTGATCGCGAGGATCCTCTGTCCTCCTCGCTCGAACGTCTTCCCCTTTACCGTCACCTTCTTGGCGATGTATTGATCGAGCTTCACGTTGCCCGATTCGGCGTCCTTGTCGGAGGCGACCATCCAGACCTTGTCGGTCTTGTCCTCGAGGATGGCGAGGGGGATGCCGGCCTTGGCGCAGTTGGTCGCGCATTCGGCATGTCCCGCCCCCTTTGCCCCCATCTTGATGTAGCAGGCCGAATCGATCACCTCCCCCGTGACCGATACCTCTTTCTCCGCCGCGAAGGAATAGACGACGACGGCAGCCGCCATCGCGAGCAGGATCGTCAGAGCCGTGCTTCTCTTCATCGGTTCACCTCCGTGGGATGGCAAAGAATCACTTCACCGAGCCATCGAAGATAGCATGAGCTGGGAACGGCGTCCCCTCCCTCATGGAACCACATGGAACAGTTCGCGTCCTCGCTCCAATGTGCTCCCCTCTCCATGAGGGCGTTCCGGCTTCCAATGGTGATGCGGACTTCTTCAAGGTCCCTAGAATACCGGCTCGCCATGAAGCTCGCCAGTCTCATGAACCCCGTCAGTTTTGACCGAATGCTGCTCCGGCCCGCCTGCGTGATCGTGATCGGGATGGCCTGCCTCCCGCCGTCATGCTCTCTCTCGGCTGCTGGTGAAGGGGAGCAGTCTGAAACCATCCGGACGGATCTCGATGACAGGCTCTCGCGGCTCGAGGCGGCGGCCGAGCGTGACCGCCGTGAGCAGGCACAGCGCCGGGGGGCCGTCCTCTTCGCTCGGTCCTGCGCCGCTTGCCACGGCCGGCAGGGACGCGGAGACGGACCTGGCTCGATGGATCTGTCCCCGCGACCGCGCAACTTCGCCGCGGGCCAGTTCCGCTTCCGCACCACTCCGACCGGCGCTCTGCCGCGTCTGGAGGATCTGGAGCGCACCATTCGCCGCGGTCTGCCGGGCAGCGGGATGCCCGCCTTCGACGATCTGTTCTCGTCCGGGGAGATCGCCGATCTTTCCGCCTACCTCTATTCGCTCGCTCCACCGGAGTGGCGCGAGGCTCCCCTCCCAGAGCCGGTGCGCGTTCCTGCCGCGGTCCCGCCCGGAGCGGAGATCGTCTCCGAGGGACGGTCGATCTTCCTGCTGCTGGAATGCTGGACTTGCCACGGACTGAACGGTTCCGGGCGGGGGCCCTCGGCAGGCAGCTTGCGCGACGAGGCCGGCCTGCCGATCCGGCCCACCGACTTCCGCCATGCCCCTCTGAAGGGGGGGCGGCGGCCCGAAGACGTCATGCGCGCCCTGCTGACGGGGCTCAATGGCACGCCGATGCCCTCCTATGGCGAGGCGATGCTGTTTGCGCGGGAAGAGCTGGGAAGCGCCTCTTCCTTCGCGGGCCGCCTTCCGGATGCGGCATTGAAGGAGATCGATGCATTCATCCCATCCTGCCCGACGCGGGAGCAGATCGACGGGATGGACGAGACCCAGCGCAACCACCTGCGCGATCACCGCCTCGAAGCGCTCGCGGACTACGTGCTCTCCTTCGACAGGCGAAAGGGATTCTGGTACTGGCTCTTCCGCGAGCGTCCCGAGAACGAGCCGAGGCTGCCGTGAGAACGATGACGGCCGTCCGGATGCCGAGCATCTCCTGGAGAGCCGTCCTGGCCGCAGCCGGCGGAACCCTGATGCTTTGCGGTTGCGCGGGGAACGGCAGCGCCATACCCGAGAACCCGCTGGGCGAGGAGCAGCTTCGCCCGACGCTGAAGTCGCTCCAGGCGAACGTCTTCGGGCCCATCTGCGCCGATTGCCATAATCCCAGCGGAATCGGTCCTTTCCCCATGGTGACCGAGGAGGACACCTATCAGAACACGGTGAACGTGGAAAGCTTCGAGGTTCCAGGTGTTCTCCGCGTGGCGCCCGGAGACCCGGAGAACTCCTATCTCGTCTGGAAGATTGAGGGGCGAAAGACGATCAGCTACGATCGCATGCCGCCACCTTACTCCGCCAATCCGCCGCTGACCAACGATCAGATCAGCACGATCCGGGAATGGATCAAGCGGGGAGCGCTTCGGTGATCTTCCTGAGGCGGGGGAGCCGGCCCGGACCACTGCCGTCCGCACTGGCTGCGGTCCTGCTGGCCATCATCTCTCTCGGAGGCCGTGGTGCCCGCGCCGAACCGGCTTTCGCCGTTCGCACGGGCTACCGCTGCTCGCAGTGCCATTTCAACCGTACGGGCGGGGGCTTGAGGAATTCCTTCGGGAGCCTCTACCTGCAGACTGTCTTGCCACAGCGTCAGCTCCACTGGCGGGAGGGGGGAAACCTTCTTCCTGCCGATCCGGACGCGCGCTTCACGATCGGCGCCGACGGGCGTTTCCAGTGGCTGAATATTGCCCCGCCGCGAGGAGCAAGGGTCTCCTCTCTCGAGATCCCCGAGGCCAACATCTATGCGGAGGGAAGGCTCGTGCCGGGCTGGCTGAGCGTGTACCTCGACGCGAAAGGCGGGCCGGGTGGCGCCTCGGCGAGGGAACTTTTCGCACTTCTCTCCGCCCAGAAATGGAATGCGTACCTCAAGGCCGGTAAGTTCCTTCTGCCGTTTGGCTGGCGCCTGCCCGACGACAGCGCTTATATCCGCCAGTTCACGAGCTTCTCTTACCTCACCCCCGACATTGGCCTCGAGATGGGAATCGAGCCGGGACGCTGGTCAGCGCACCTGGCGATCACGAACGGGACTGCGGGAGGCAGCGAGAACAATCGCTCGAAGCAGTTCTCCTTCTTGGGGGTGAGGCGTTTCTCGATCTGGCGGGTGGGTCTGTCCGGCTCGAACAACATCGCCGGGGGGATCCGGACCACGCAGGCTGGGCTGCTGGGCGGGGCGAACTTCGGAAGGCTGACCCTCCTCGGCGAAATCGACAGGCGTGAGGAGCACGGCAGGCTAGCCCCGGCCGGCGGGGTGACCGGGGGCCCGACCGAGGTCGCGACGCGCCACCAACTGATCTCTCTCCTCGAAGCCGACCTGCTGGTCTCGCGGGGGATCGACATCAAGTTCACCCATGACTGGATCGATCCCGACCGCAACGTGCGAACCGATTCCCGGGTGCGAGACTCCCTCGGGGTGGAGTACATTCCTTACCCCTTCCTGCAACTGCGGGTTTTTTACCGCCGCTCGGACGGGCCGCCCCCCAGCGTGACGGGCTTCGAGGGCTCGCGAAACAAGCAGGTCGACCTCGAGGCGCATATGTTCTTCTGAGGGGGCCCGGGACGCGAGGCCCAGCGCCAGTGCTCGGGAGTGTATGAACGCGTGAAACTCCGCCTCGACCGCAGCAGCCCGGTCGCGATCCACCAGCAGCTTCGCGAGCAGATCCAGGCGGCGCTGCACGTCGGGCAACTGCGTCCCGGCGACAGGCTCCCCTCCCTCCGCGTGATGGCCCGGCGGTACGAGGTCAATCCCAAAACGGTCCTTCGCGCCTACCGGGCATTGAAGAACCAGGGGATCATCGAGGTGCGCCCGGGAAGCGGGGCCGTGGTCGGAGGGGAGACCATCGAGCGCCGGGAGGAGGAGCGGGCGTTGAATCTGTTGCGGATGGCCCGCCGCCATCGCGCCGAAGCCCTCACCGCCGGCCTGACCGCGGAGGAACACCGCTCCCTTCTCGCCCGGCTGGACAAAGAGAGGGAGCAGGATCATGCGGATCGCAACATCCGACCCCGTATCGTGGTGCTCGAGTGCAACAGCGAACAGGCCACCCTCTTCTCGAGGGAGATCACCCGGCGCCTGCACGTGCCCGCCTTTCCTCTCATGCTTCCGGCCAGCGGCGAATCGGCGGAGGCGATCTTGAGGATGGCGGATTTATGGGTCACGACCGACTTCCACTACCAGGAGATCAAGAGCAGAGCCGAGGAGCATGGCAGGCCCTGCTTGACCCTGCGGCTCGACCCCGGTTTCTCGCAGGCGATCCTGGCGGCCGCCAACCGGGGAACGGTTCTGATGGTGCACGCTGACATCTCGGTCGTCCCCGCCTTCCACCGTGCGCTGAGCAACATCGGCGTCACCCGGGAGACCCTCGATAGGATCCGCGGGGTCTCCGGAACCGACCTCCAGGCCATCCGGCGCGAGCTGGCGAGCGCGGACGCGGTTTACGTCTCGCCTCTCTGCCCGGAGGAAGTCCGGGCCCTCGTGCCGAAGCGCGTGCTCCTGTCACGGCCAAAGTGGCATATCGCTTCCTCGTCGATAGAGGCGCTTCGGGCAATGATCCTGACGTTGCCGACCCTCGCCCGAGAGTCCGCGGTCCCCCTGGCCCTGCAGGCGAGGGCCCCATCCCCGGCCCGGGCCGGGGATGGCGAGGAGGAGTCACGCCCTCTTCCCGGGAGGAATGCCAAGATCCGGCGCAGGCTCAAGCGCTAGGAGAGAGGACCGGCCGGCCGAAGGCGGCGCGGCCGTACCACCCGGTCTTGCCCGGGGCTGGCGGCAGAGAGGAGCAGTTCCCCGCAAGCTAACCGGCTGTTCCGCTCCTCCCGGAGTCAGTTCGGGGTATAAAGGATGGCGAAGAAGAAAAGTATTGTCATTCTCTCATCTCCGAGGAGGTCGCCATGGCTTCCAGACAGTGGATTCGTGCCCTCATCGCCGCCACTCCTTTCCTGATGGCTCTCGTTCCGGCCCACTCCCAGACCACGACATGCAAGACCTCCAACTGCGTCAACGGCAGCACCGCGGGACCCGTCTTGCCGGCCGAGTGCATGACAAAGGTGGGCGCGCAGCCGATCGCG
>QHYA01000124.1 GCA_003223995.1 Acidobacteriota bacterium
CCCCGCTGTGGCCGCGGACAGCCAGGGGAACTTCTACATGGGGATCCTCGCCTATTCCGGGACGGCGAACGGGATCCTCGTCTCGAAGTCGGTGGATGGAGGGGCGACCTTCGCGAATCCTGTCCGGCTCGACAACGGAGGAGACAAGCCTTATATCACCGTGGACCCGGCCAACGACAGCATCTATGTCGTGTGGGAGAATGACGTGGCGAACGGGCAGGCCATTTTCTTCTCGAAGAGCACCGACCACGGGACCACCTTCACCTCCCGGACACAGATCTCCCACCACATCGGAACGAACAACGGCGCGATTCCCTCCGTCGGACCCAACGGGGAGATCTACGTCTCCTGGGGGAACTTCGCGGACACGGTCTGGCTCCAGAGGTCCCTCGACGGCGGCAACACCTGGCTCGGCTCCGACAGGGTGGTCCGCAGCGACATCGTTCAGCCCCGCGACCCCCTCAACGGCGGCTTCCGCAATCCGGAGATCGCCGCCAGCGCCACGGATCGCAGCAGCAGCCCCCGCCGCGGCCGCGTCTACGTGATCTGGCCCGACCAGCGCTACGGCGACCCGGACGTGCTTCTCTCCTTCTCCGATGACAAGGGGGACACATGGAGCAACCCCGTCCGGGTCAACGACGACGTCATCGGCAATAACGCGGACCAGTTCTTCCCCTGGATCGTCGTGGACAGCAGCGGCAACGTCCATGTCACCTTCCTCGACCGCCGCGACGATCCGAACGGCTACCTCTTCGGGATGTACCTGGCGACGTCCACGAGCGGCGGGACGAGCTTCGGTCCCAACATCCGCGCCTCGGACGGTATCTACGGTCCCAGCGGGTTCGGATTCCTCGGCGACTACACGGGCGCCGCCGCGGGGGGCGGCAAGATCCACCCCCTCTGGCCCGACGCGCGTTTCGGGGACGAGGATGTCTTCTCGAGGCCCGTCGACCTCGCCGACTACGATGGGGACGGCATCCTCAACGACGGCGATGGCGACGGGCAGTACGCCGATCACCGCTGCACCGGAGGCCAGACGGCCGGCTGCGACGACAACTGCCCCGGGACGCCCAACGCCAACCAGGCCGATCGGGACGGCGATCTCGTGGGCGACGCCTGCGACAACTGTCCGGACACTCCCAACACCGACCAGGCGGACACCGACCGCGATGGAGTTGGCGATGCTTGTGACGCCTGTCCCGGCGTGGTGGGCGGCGACGCGAGCGACCCCGACAGCGACGGCATCCCGACCTGCCGGGACAACTGCCCCAACGCTTACAACCCGAACCAGCTCGACACGGACGCCGACGGGACCGGCGACGCGTGTGATCCGTGCCCCTTCACCGCCATGAACGACGCCGACGGCGACGGGATCAATGACCGGAAGCCTGCGGAGGTCAAGACGCTCGATGCGAGCCGCGGGGCGAACGGCTCGGCCTTGCTCTCCTGGACGGCCGCCACTGGCGCCGACGACTACTCGATCAGCCGGGGCGATCTCGCCGCACTGCCTTCCGGCAGCTACGGGAGCTGTCTGGTCAACGGCGTGTTCGGGACGACCTTCAACGATCCCGCCATTCCCGCAGCCGGGCGCGGGTTCTTCTACCTCATCCAGGCGCAGAATTTCGACTGCGGCCTGGGTCCTCTCGGTTACAACTCCGCCGAGCACGAGAGGATCAGCAACGATCCGGGCGCCTGCCAGGGAAGCCCGCATACCGACGCCCACGCGAACGGCGAGACGGCAGTCAAGGGGTCGGTTTCGGGGACCTACCAGGACACGACCTCTTCCAACAATGTCCGGGAGTCGATCACGGAGGTCCTCTCGCAGGGGGGCAAGCCCTCGTCCCGCTACGATTCCCTCGAGCACCGGTGGACGGTCCAGGTCAGCGCGGGATCCCGCGTCGAGTTTCACGTGGAGGGATCGCGGACCAACAGCACGGATGGGGACAGCTTCCGGTTCGAGTACTCCACCGACGGGACGACCTTCACGGCCATCTCCCTTCCGGACCTTCCCCTGAGCGACAACAACACCGATGTCCAGGGGACCCTGCCGGCGACCCTCTCCGGCAACGTGACCTTCCGCGTGGTCGATACGAACCGGTTGCCCGGAGGTCAGTTCTTCGACACGGTCTCGGTCGACGAACTGTGGGTCCGGACAGTTCCTTGAAGCCGATCCTCCGAGGCAGACCAGGCTGGATTTTCATGACCCCTCTCGTTACGGCGTCTCATGAATGACCCGGGCAGAGAGACCATCGCAAGGAGCCGCAGACATGCCCGATGAGCGACGGAACCCCGAAAGCCTCCTCACCCCCCCGCGAGACTCCGGTTCCTCCGGACCGCCCGAGAAGATCGTGCAACCGCCCGGGGAAGAGGAGTTCGGAGAAATGCTCGAAAGCTCGCTTCAGGCAAGGGCGGTGCAGGAAGGCGAGACCGTCCGGGGAACCATCGTCGCGATCGGCCCGGATGTCGCCTTCGTGGACATCGGGGGAAAGAGCGAAGCGTCCATCGATGTGGCGGAGTTGAAGGACCCGGAGGGGGATATCGAGGTCGAAGTCGGTGAGACGATCGAGGCGGTGGTCGTCTCCGCAGAGGGCGGGCTGACGCTCTCCCGCAAGCTGGCGCGTGGCGCCGTGACGCGTCAGCAGATCGTCGAGGCCTTCCGCGCGGGCCTTCCCGTGGAAGGACGAGTCGAGAAGAGCAACAAGGGCGGCTACGAGGTGAGGATCGCCGGCCAGCGTGCCTTTTGCCCCATCTCCCAGATCGACAAGCTCCGGGTCACCGATCCCGCCGTCCACGAAGGAAAGCTGTACACCTTCCGGATCATCGAGTACAAGGACGGCGGCAAGAACATCGTCGTGTCGCGTCGTGCCCTCCTCGAGGAAGAGGAAAAGCAGAAGGCGGAGGAGACGAGGAAGAAGATCGTGCCCGGGGCGGTCCTCGCAGGGCGGGTCGTCTCCGTGCGCGAGTTCGGGGCGTTCGTGGACCTCGGTGGCGTGCAGGGACTCCTGCATATCTCGGAGATGGGATGGGCCCGGGTCTCCGACCCGTCGGAAATCGTGAGGCCTGGCGACGAGATCACCGTCAAGGTCCTCCGCGTCGACGGCGAGAAGGGGAAGATCGCGCTTGGGTTGAAGCAGCTCCTGCCGGATCCATGGTCGAAGGTCGGGGAAACCTACGCTGTTGGCCAGGTGCACCCGGGACGCATCGTCCGAGTCCAGGATTTCGGGGCCTTCATCGAGCTTCAACCCGGGATCGAGGCGCTCGCCCACGTCTCGACATTCCCGCCGACGGGGACGCCGGACGGCTGGAAGAGGACCATCCACTCCGGGAAGAACGGGATGTTCGAGATCCTGAGCATCGATCTCGACCGGAAGCGGATCGGCGTGGCGATGCTCGAGGAGGGCTCCGCGCGGGCCTCGGCCACGACGGATCGACCCTCCCCGGCGGACGAAGGGGCGGTACCCCATTCCGTTCCCCCGCCCGGCAGGAAGCATCATCCCAGGATCGAGCCCGGCGCGAGACTCGCGGGAAAGGTCGAAAAGCACGAGTCCTACGGCGTCTTCGTCTTCCTCGCCCCGGGGCGCACCGGCCTCATGCCGGCGAGCGAGTCCGGGATGGAGCGCGGCGCGGACCTCAAGAAGGCCTTCCCCGTCGGCAGCGAGATCGAAGTGGTCATCCTCGAGATCGATCCCTCCGGCAAACGCATCCGTCTGAGCCACAGAGCCGCGCTGGAGGCGGACGAGAAAGCCGAGACCCGCCACTACGCCCAGCGAGCGGGCCGCCAGGAGTCGTTTGGCTCGCTCGGCGAGAAGCTTCGCGCCGCCCTCTCCGCCCGTCGGAAATAGACCCCCAGCACTTCCGCGCCCGGAGCGCGTGGAATTCACGGGACTTGACAGCGGCCTACACCGCTGCCAAGATAATTATCATGAGTGATAAGTTTTCGGCGGAGCAGCCGATAGGCCTCCAGATCCGGCGGCTCCGGCAGGCCCGAGGGTGGACTCTTGCGGAGCTGGCGAGGCGTGCAGCGACGAGCGCCCCGACCCTCCACCGCTACGAGAACGGCTGGGACAACTTCGAACTGGGCACATTGAGGAAGATCGCTGCAGCCCTGGGGGCCCGACTCGAAGTCCGTCTGGCGACGGATGGCCGCGCGGCGGCGCCCGGACGGCGACCCGCGCGCGCGGCACTCGTCAAGCTTCTGTCCCCGTTGTTCTGGGATCGGGATCTCGCCTCCCGGGATCTCGACAAGCACCCGGACTGGGTTCTCGGCCGCGTCCTGACGTCCGGCAATCGAAAGCAGGTCGCCGCGGCGCGTCGCTACTATGACGATGAAGCCTTCCGCCGGGCCCTGGGGCGCCGCGGCATCGATCCGAAGACACGCAATTACTGGAGCCTGATACTGCGAGGGGAACGGAGTGCACTCTAAGGTGTTGAGCCCCAGGGCCTGGGCTGTCGTGAGAAGGCTGGTCTCCGCGGGGCACCTGGATGGGTGGATCCTCGCCGGTGGGACCGGCTTGGCCCTCGAGTTCGGACACCGCCTCTCCGAGGATCTCGACTTCTTTCGTGCCGGCGCGTTCGAGCCGCAGTCCCTGATCGACGACCTCTCGGGGCTCGGTCTTCTCGAGGTTCAAAGCCAGGCGGTCGGCACACTTCACGTCACCCTTGATCGGATACGACTCAGCTTTCTGCGGGCCCAGGCTCCCCTGCTGTTTCCAGCAACGCCCTACCGCGGTCTGCTGATAGCCGACTCGCGAGACATCGCGGTCATGAAGATCGTGGCCATCGGTGGCCGCGGGAGCCGGAAGGATTTCGTGGATCTGTTCTTCCTTCTCCGAAGCGGCATGGCTCTCGAGACAGTCCTGGCCCTCGTCCGCCGGCGCTTCACCGGTGTCGACTTCAACGAGTACCACCTGCTGAAGTCGCTGGCCTACTTCGACGACGCGGAGTCCGAACCCATGCCGCGCATGCTCCGCCGCGCTTCATGGCCGGAGATCAAGAAGACGATCGTCGCGGAGGTCAGGCGGCTGTCTTGACTCGGTGCAGCGAGCGCTGGACCTCGTTCAACCCCCCAGGCCGGAAGCCGTAACCAGAGGCTGGCACATGGCAAAGATCTAGTCCTTGGGGCTACCGTGCAGGAGCGCTTCCATCGGCAGGTTCTGCGCGCCGCTCTCCGCGCAGACGGCATAGACGAGCTCCGGCTCGCCGTACAAGGCCACCCCCGCGTGCTCGCCCCTCCTGTCGAGAACGTAGAACTTGACCTGGAAGTTACAGGTTGAACAGGTTGGCTTCGCCGCGCCCCGTCGAACCGGCGGCGCCCACCTCGCCGTCCACATAAAGCCCCGCCCCGAGGATTGGCGAGTCGCCCACACGGCCCGGGATCTTCCAGGCGAGCCCGCTCGTGGAGGTGGCGCCGCAGATCTCCCCTCTGGCGTTGATCGCGTCGCAGTTGATCGTGCCGTACAGACGCCGCGGGTCGAGAAGCCCTTCGGCGACCATCTGCTCCCGCGCCCGTCGCGCCGCCTCCGCACGCTTCTCCGGATCGAGATAATGCTCGGGGTCCATTCTGCGCTTCCACTCCAGCCAGAGCTTGCGTGAGTGGTCCGTGTTGAGATCGTCCTCGACCTTGAAGCCCATCCTGCGAGCGAAGCCCTGAGCGTCCCTTCCGGCGAGCAGATGATGGTCGGTCAGGTCCATCACCGCCTTCGCGACGAGCGAAGGTGTCCGCACGCCTTCGAGGGCCGCCACGGCGCCGGCGCGCTTCTTCGGGCCATGCATCACCGAGGCATCGAGCTGCACGACCCCCTCGGCGTTCGGGAGACCGCCGTAACCGACGCTGTCTTCCTCGGGATCCAGCTCCAGGATATTGACTCCCGCGATGACTGCGTCGAGAACATCCTCTCCCCGAAGGATTCTCTCGAAAACCTCCTGGACGCATGTGCGCGGCCCTCCGTTCTTGAACCTGTTTCCGTTGGCCGATGCGATGACGACGGGCTTGACCGTCTTCGGTGTCGGGACCGCTGGAGCTTGCCCGAACAGCGGGCGCCCGGCCGCGGCGGCCATCCCGGCGGCCGCGCCCGCTTTGACGAACTCCCGGCGCGTGATCTTCGACCTCATGCCGAGGGCCTCCTCTTCGCTTGACGGGGCTCGGTTTTTCGTCACCAGAGTATTATGTCCACGCGGCGGGGGGAAGACGCCCGCGAAACACCCTCATGGCTTACCGGCTTGCTCACCAGCCCGCGGCCCATCCTCCTCACCGCATCCATCGATCGTGTCCGTGCGCAACGGGGGAAGACCATGACACAGACGAGACGGAACTTCCTGAGAGGCATGGCTGGGCTGGGGAGCGCTGCTGTGGTGGGCCAGCTTCTGGACGACTCCCTGCTCCGGGTCCTCGCGGCGCAGCCTGCGACCTTCGGTCGATCCGACGAGGAGATCGCGGCCGACGAGGACTACTGGAGGGAGATCCAGCAGGCCTTCGCCGTCGATCGGAGCATCATCAACCTGAACAACGGTGGTGTCTGCCCCTCTCCCAGGGTGGTTCAGGAGGCGCTGAGGCGTTACCTCGAATTCTCGAACAACGCTCCCGCCTACTCGATGTGGCAGATCCTCGAGCCCGAGGTCGAGACGGTGAGGCGGCGGCTCGCCCGGGCCTTCGGCTGCGACACCGACGAGCTGGCCATCACGCGAAACGCCAGCGAAGCGCTCGAGATCTGCCTGCTCGGGCTCGACCTGAAATCGGGGGACGAGGTCCTCACGACAACGCAGGACTACCCCCGGATGCTGACCACCCTGGACCAGCGTGCTCGGCGCGAGAGAATCGTCGTCCGGAAGGTCCGCTTCCCCACTCCCCCCGGATCGCTCGGCGAGCTGAGGGAGGTCTTCTCCAGGAACCTGACTTCGAAGACGAGAGCGATCCTCGTCTGCCACATCACGAACCTCACTGGTCAGATCTTTCCGGTGCGTGAGATCTGCCGGATGGCCCGGCAGCGGGGCATCGAGACGATC